>NZ_JBHYDW010000023.1:0-38876 GCF_051860475.1 Elioraea sp.
CGTGATCGACGACTACGGCCACCATCCGGTGGAGATCGCCGCGGTGCTGAAGGCCGCACGCCAGGCCGGCGCGCGCGAGGTGATCGCGGTGGTGCAGCCGCATCGCTACACGCGACTCCAGTCGCTGTTCGAGGAGTTCTGCACCTGCATGAACGACGCGGCGACGGTGATCGTCGCCGATGTCTATCCCGCGGGTGAGCAGCCGATCCCAGGCGTGGATCGCGACGCGCTGGTGGAGGGGGTGATCGCGCGCGGGCATCGCAGCGTCGTCGCTCTGCCCGACCCGTCGCAGCTCGCCGAGATGGTGCACGCGATCACCAGGCCGGGCGACTACGTGGTCTGCCTCGGCGCCGGGTCCATCACCAACTGGGCGAATGCGCTGCCGGGCGAACTCGCAGCACTTCAGGCTGCGATTCCGCGCCGCGCCAATGGTGGCAGCGCATGATGCCCGCCGCGCGCCACCCTCACCTGATCGAGCGTCTGCCGCAGGTCCGCGGCCGGCTCGCTGCCGAGGCGCCGATCGGGCCGTTCACCTGGTTCCGCGTCGGCGGACCGGCCGAGGTGCTGTTCCGTCCTGCGGACGAGGTGGATCTCGCGTCGTTCCTCGCCGCACTCGATCCGGCCGTGCCAGTGACGGTGATCGGTGCTGGGTCGAACCTGATCGTGCGTGACAGGGGCGTGCCCGGCGTCGTCGTGCGGCTTGCGCGCGGCTTCGGCGCGATCGCGGTCGAGCCGGACGGCGTGATCGCCGGCGCGGCCGCGCTCGACGTCACGGTCGCCGAGACGGCGGCCGAGGCCGGGCTCGACGGACTCGCCTTCCTGTCCGGCATCCCAGGCAGCGTCGGCGGCGCGGTGGCGATGAACGCGGGCGCCTACGGCAACGAGGTCAAGGACGTGCTCGACTGGGCGGAGATCGTCACGCGCGACGGACAGCGCGTCCGGCTGGACGCGGTCGCGCTCGCCTTCGCCTATCGCAGCGCCCGCCTGCCGCCCGGCGCGATCGTCACGCGCGCGCGCTTGCGCGCCCGCCCGGGCGACCGCGCGACGATCGCGGCCGAGATGGCGCGCATCCGCAGCGCGCGCGAGGCAACCCAGCCGACCCGCGCGCGCACCGGCGGCTCGACCTTCAAGAACCCCGAGGATGCCAAGGCCTGGGAACTGATCGACGCCGCCGGCTGCCGCGGGCTCGCGCGCGGACGTGCGCAGGTGAGCGAGAAGCACTGCAACTTCCTGCTCAACCTGGGCGGCGCGACGGCCGCCGACATCGAGGGGCTCGGCGAGGAGGTGCGAAGGCGCGTGCATGCCGCGACCGGCGTGACGCTGGAGTGGGAGATCCGCCGCATCGGCATCCCGGCAGGCGGGCTCACGGGGGTCGCGCCATGAGCCGCGTCGCAGTGCTCTATGGCGGCATCTCCGCCGAGCGCGAGGTGAGCCTCGCCTCCGGCCAGAAGGTGATCCCGGCGCTGCGCGAGGCCGGGTTCGAGGTGGTCCCGGTCGAGGTGACGCGCGATCTCGGCGCGCTGATCAGCGCGCTCAACGGCGCGCGTCCCGACGTCGCCTTCAACGCGCTGCACGGCCGCTTCGGGGAGGACGGCTGCGTCCAGGGCATCCTGGACTGGCTGGAGATTCCCTACACGCATTCGGGCGTGCGCGCCTCAGCGCTGGCGATGGACAAGGCGGCGGCGAAGTCGATCTTCGCGGCGGCTGGCCTGCCGATCACGCGGCACCTTCTGGTCACGCGCGAGGAGTTCACCGAGGCTCACCCGCTGCCCACGCCCTATGTCGTCAAGCCCGTGAACGAGGGCTCGTCGGTCGGCGTGGAGATCGTGCGCAACGGCGACAACCGCCGCGCCGAGATCGCGCGCAACTGGCGCTACGGCGCGCACGCGATGGCCGAGACCTACATCCCCGGCCGCGAGCTGACGGTCGGCGTGATGGGCGACCGCGCGCTCGCCGTCACCGACATCATCGCCGCGGCCGGGTCCTTCTACGACTACGAGAGCAAGTACGCGACGGGCGGCTCCCGCCACGTGCTGCCCGCGCGCATGCACGCGGATGCCTATGAATCAGCACTCGACATCGCCCTGCGCGCGCATCAGGCGCTGGGCTGCCGCGGTGCGACACGCGCCGATCTCCGCTACGACGACACTGAAGGCGAGCCGGGCCAGCTCGTGCTGCTGGAGGTGAATACCCAGCCCGGGCTGACCCCGACCAGCCTGCTGCCCGAGCAGGCGGCACATCTCGGCATACCCTTCCCCGCGCTCTGCGCCTGGATGGTGGAGCAGGCGCGATGCGGCGCCTGAGCGCACGCACAGAACCGCGTCGCCCAGGCCGGCTGCGGCTCTGGCTCCGCCGTGCGCGCCGGTTCGCACGACCCGCGGTGCTCGCCGCGATCGCGCTCGTGGCGTTCGGCGTCGGCGCGCTGGCCTGGTGGTCGGGCCTGCCGGCGCGGCTCGCCGAGACGGTGCAGGACCGCATCGTTGCCGCCTCGGCGTCCGGCGGGCTGACCGTCGCGCGTGTCACAGTCGAGGGACGGATGAACGCCGACGCGGCGGAGATCCTCGCCGCTTCAGGACTTGCCCAGGGCCAGCCGATGCTTGGCCTCTCGCCGGGTACGATCCGCGCTGGGCTGGAAGCCCTTCCCTGGGTCGAGCGCGCGAGCGTGCAGCGCCGCTTCCCCGGCCACGTGCATCTTGTGATCGAGGAGCGCACGCCCTTCGCGATCTGGCAGAATCGCGGCCGCTTCGCGCTGGTTGACCGGGCCGGGCGCATCATCGTGCGCGACGCGGTTGAACGCTTCGCCGATCTGCCGCTCGTCGTCGGCGAGGGGGCGGCGAGCGAAGCCGGCACCCTGCTGGGCGTCCTGGCGATGTACCCCGAGGTGCTGCGGCGCGTCACCGCGGCGGTGCGCGTGAACCAGCGGCGCTGGAACCTCCGCCTTGTCTCCGGTGCGGACGTGCTGCTGCCGGAAGGACACGAGGCGGCGGCACTCGAACGCCTCGTCGCGCTGCACCAGGAGAACCAGGTGCTCGACCGCCAACTCGTCGCGGTCGATCTGCGCCTGCCCGACCGGATGGTGCTGCGCCCCGCGCCGCTGCCACCCGAGCAGCCCGAGCAGCCGGAGCAGGCGCCGCAGCGGAGGACGCGCGGATGAACGAGATCCCGCGCCGGCCGCTTGGCGGGTTCGAGGCCGCGCCGGTGCAGCCGGCGACTCCCCGCGGGCGCTACCGCGGCCGCTCGGGTCCGATCTCGGTACTCGATGTCGGGTCAAGCAAGATCACCTGCCTGATCGGCCGGGTGGAGAGCGACGGCGCGCTGCGCGTGCTCTCGGTCGGGCATCAGCGCTCGCGCGGCGTGCGCGCGGGCTCCGTGGTCGATCTCGACCAGGCGGAGGCGGCGATCCGTGCCGCGGTCGCCCAAGCCGAGGAGCAGGCGGACCTGCAGGCGCGCGAGCTGATCGTGACGCTCTCCTGCGGCCAGCCGGAGAGCCGCCACTTCAACGTGCAGATGCCGATGCACGGCAACGCGGTGGGTGACAACGAGCTCCGCCGGATCGTCGCCGAGGGCCGCGGTCGCGCCTATGCCGAGGGCCGCGAGGTCGTGCACGCGATCCCGCTCGGCTATGCGGTGGATGGCACATCGGGCGTGCGCGATCCGCGCGGCATGGTGTGCGAGACGCTCGCCGCACGTCTGCACGTGGTGGACGCTGCCGTCGGCACGCTGCGCAACCTCGCCGCCTGCTTCGCGCGCTGCGATCTCGAGATCGAGTCGCTCGTGGCTGCCCCGTTCGCGAGCGGGCTCGCGACCCTGGTCGATGACGAGCGCGAACTCGGCGTCACCGTGGTGGACCTGGGCGGCGGCACCACCAGTCTCGCCGTGTTCGCCGACGGGCATCTCCAGCACACCGACGTCATCCCCGTGGGCGGACACCACGTCACCAACGACGTCGCGCGCGGGCTCTCGACCACCATCGCGCACGCCGAACGGATGAAGACGCTGCACGGCTCCACAGGCGCCTCACCCGAGGACGACCGTGAGCTCCTGCCGGTGCCGCTGGTCGGCGAGGACGACCACGCGATCGCCAAGGTGCCGCGCTCGATGCTGGTCGGCATCATCCGGCCGCGGCTCGAGGAGACCTTCGAGCTCGTGCGCGCGCGGCTCGACGACGCGGGCCTGGGTCGCCTTGCGGGCCGCCGCGTGGTGCTGACCGGCGGCGCCTCGCAGCTGATCGGCGTGCGCGAGCTCGCCGCCCATGTGCTCGACAAGCAGGTCCGGCTTGGCCGCCCGCCCGTGCTGCGCGGCCTGCCCGACAGTGCCGCCGGCCCCGCCTTCGCCGGCCCGGTGGGCCTGCTGATCTGGGCCGCGACCGAAGGCCAGATCGCCCGCGATCTCGCCCCCGCGGGCCATTCCGGGCCGCCGGGCCCGGCCCGGCGCCTGTTCACCTGGCTGCGCGAGAGGCTCTGACCCATGCGCGGCACCCGCAACGCCGAACCCCGACGCGCCACCGAGGAGACCACCCCATGGCCATCACCCTGACCGTTCCACAGCAGGCGATGAACGACTTCCAGCCGCGCATCACCGTGATCGGTGTCGGCGGCGGCGGCTGCAACGCGGTGAACAACATGATCGCCTCGTCGCTCGACGGGGTGGAGTTCATCGTCGCCAACACCGACGCGCAGAGCCTGCTCACCAGCCGCGCGGACCGCAAGATCCAGCTCGGTCCGCACCTGACCCAGGGACTCGGCGCCGGGGGCCGGCCCGAGGTCGGGCGCGGTGCGGCCGAGGAGGCAGTGGAGGAGATTGCGGGGCATCTCTCGGGCGCGCACATGGTGTTCATCACCGCCGGCATGGGGGGCGGCACGGGCACGGGCGCCGCGCCGGTGGTGGCGCGCGTCGCGCGCGAGCGCGGCATCCTCACGGTAGGCGTGGTGACCAAGCCGTTCGAGTTCGAGGGGCTGAAGCGGCGGCGCTCGGCCGATTCCGGCATCGAGGAGCTGCAGCAGTACGTCGATACGCTGATCGTGATCCCGAACCAGAACCTGTTCCGTCTCGCAAACGACAAGACCACCTTCGCCGAGGCGTTCAAGATGGCCGACAACGTCCTCTACATGGGCGTGCGCGGCGTCACCGACCTGATCGTTCATCCGGGCCTCGTCAACCTCGACTTCGCCGACATCCGCTCGGTGATGGCCGAGATGGGCAAGGCGATGATGGGCACCGGCGAGGCTGACGGCGATGACCGCGCGACCCGCTCCGCCGAGAGCGCGATCAGCAATCCTCTGCTCGAGGAGGCCTCGATGAAGGGGGCGAAGGGGGTGCTGATCAACATCACCGGCGGGCCCGACATGACGCTGTTCGAGGTGGACGAGGCGGCGAACCGGATCCGCAAGGAGGTGGGCGACGAGGAGGCGAACATCATCTTCGGCTCCTCGATCGACGAGGACATGGCGGGGCGCATCCGCGTCTCGGTGGTCGCGACCGGGATGGAAGCCGCCGCTGCGGCCCGACCGCGCCCGTCGTTGGTCGCGGTCGCCGGCGCGGCGGTGGCGCGGCCGGTCGCGCCGCCGCCGTCCGCACCGATGGTCGTCCCGCCCGCACAGGTGGTGGTCGGCAACACGGTGATGCAGCCGGAGCCCGCGCCAATCGCCGCCATGGCGACGCCGCCGGCGGAGCCTGTCGCCGCGGTGGAGCCGCCACCCGCAGCCGAGCCGACGCGCACCCTGTTCACACCGCTCGAGGCCGAGCCCCGGCCGCAGCCACCCCCTGCCCCGTCGCCTGCGCCGGCCGGGGCGATCGGGCGCGGGCTGTTTCAGCGGATGACGCGGCTGATGGGCGGCGGCGAGACGGAACCGACGCCGCGGACCGCGCCCTCCGCCCAGCGGGCGGAGCCGATCCTGTCGCCGGTCAGCGAGCCGGTGCCGCGGGCCACACCCCGGCAGGCGCATGCGGACGAGGCAGGGCTCGACATCCCCGCCTTCCTGCGTCGCCAGGCCAACTGACACGGCGCGTATCCCCAGCACCGGCCCGCATGCCCGGACGGCACGCGGGCCGGTTTTTCTTCGTCTGCCGAACGGGTTTCGATCTCGGCCCTGCATGGGCGAAAATGTGGAAAAATCAGGGCATTCGGTGATACACGGAGAAACGAAGGTTGACTTGAGACCCGGGAGTCGGGCGCATACGGTGCGTTCGTGTTGCGGTACGGAAAGACCCGAATCGCGCCTCCCTGGAGACCCATCGGCCGTGCAGATTACCCCGCAGGATTGGATGACCGAGGCCTCGCTGCCCGTGCAGCGTACGCTGAAGGCGCCGATCGGCTGCACCGGCATCGGGCTGCATTCGGGCCGCAAGCTTGCGCTCACCCTGCGCCCGGCGCCCGAGGGCAGTGGCATCGTCGTCGTCCGCACGGGCCTCCCTGGTGGTCCGGTGGCGATTCCGGCCCGCTGGGATCATGTCGTGGACACCCGTCGCTGCACCGTGCTCGGCCTGCCGGGCCGGCAGGACGCAATGGTGGGCACGGTGGAGCATGTGTTGGCGGCACTCGCCGGAAGCGGGATCGACAATGCCGTCATTGAGGTGGACGGGCCGGAGATCCCGGTGATGGACGGCTCGGCCGCACCCTTCGTGTTCCTGATCGAGTGCGCCGGGCCCGCGCTGCAGGATGCCCCGCGCCGTGCGATCGAGATCCTCCGCCCCGTGCGCGTTGAGGATGGCGATGCGTCGATGACGCTGCTGCCCGATGGGTCGCCGTGGCTCGGCCTCGAGATGGAGATCGAGTTCGCCTCGGCCGCGATCCGCCGACAGTCCCGTGCGGTTCGCCTTGCGCCGAACGTGTTCAAGACCGAGCTCGCGCGGGCGCGCACCTTCGGCTTCGCCGAGGAGATCGAGGCGCTGCGCCAGGCCGGGCTTGCCCTCGGCGGCAGCCTCGCGAATGCGATCGTGCTGCGTGGGGCGCGGGTGCTGAACGCAGGCGGGCTGCGCTACGCGGACGAGTTCGTCCGGCACAAGCTGCTCGACACGGTGGGCGATCTGGCGCTCGCGGGCCCGAGGCTGCGCGGCAAGGTGGTGGCGCGCCGTGCAGGACACCGGCTGAACAACCTCGCCCTGCGCGCGTTGTTCGCCGATCCCGCGAACTATCGTGTGGTGGACGCGCTGCCCGGGGCGTCGGTGCGCGACGGTGCCTCCGCCCCGCTCGCCGCCGCGGCGGCAGCACCGGTCTGATCGGACGCCGCACGCGGCCGCAGCTTCGGTCGCGGCGCTCTCGACGCCCCGGCTCTGGTGGTATAAGCGGCAGCCCGTGAGTTCCGGAACGTGCCCCGCGCCGATGCCGCGCCGACGCCCCTTGGCCGTCCTGGCCCTGATCCTGCCGCTCGCGGTGGCCTGCGGTGGGCGCGATGCCGCGGACGATCCGCTGATCACGCGCGACCGGCCCGTGGAGTCGATCTACAACGACGCGGCGGATGCGCTGGAGGGGCGGGAATATGCCCGATCGGTCGCGCTGTTCGACGAAGTGGAGCGCCAGCATCCCTACTCGTCCTGGGCCGTCAACGCCAAGCTGATGGCGGCCTATGCCGAGTACATGCGCAGCAACTACACCGAGGCTATCGGTGCGCTCGACCGATTCATTCGTCTCCATCCCGCCAACCCCAACATCGCCTACGCCTACTACCTGCGGGCGCTGTCGTACTACGAGCAGATCGCCGATGTGGAGCGCGACCAGCGCCTGACCCAGCAGGCGCTCGCAGCGCTGACGGAGGTCGTGAACCGCTTTCCCGATACGCCCTACGGCCGTGACGCGCGGCTGAAGATCGACCTCGCACGTGACCACCTTGCCGGCAAGGAGATGGTGATCGGGCGTTGGTACCAGCGCCAGCGGCTGCACCTGGCGGCGATCAACCGGTTCCGCCGCGTGGTCGAAGAATTCCAGACCACGAACCATGTCGCCGAGGCGCTGCACCGCCTGACCGAATCCTATCTCACGCTGGGGCTCACCGAGGAGGCGCGGCGCACCGCAGCGGTGCTTGGCCACAACTTCCCGGGCTCGCCCTGGTACCAGGACAGCTACGCCCTGCTCGTCCCCGGTGCCGAGCCGGCCGAGCGCGACCGGCCGGGCATGCTCGCGCGGTGGTGGTCGGCGATCTTCTGAGCGCACGCACGGCGGCACGGCACGGATGCTGGTTGCTGTCTCGATCCGCGACGTGGTGCTGATCGACCGCCTCGATCTCTCGCTCGGCCCGGGCCTGACCGTGCTGACCGGCGAGACCGGGGCAGGCAAGTCGATCCTGCTGGACAGTCTCGGACTGGCGCTCGGCGCGCGCGCCGAGGCCGGACTGGTGCGCACGGGCGCGCCACAGGCGGTCGTCACGGCCGCGTTCGAGCCGCCCGCTGGCCACGCCGCCTCAGCCCTGCTTGCCGAGCATGGCCTGCCCATGGAAACGCCACTGACGCTGCGCCGTCTCGTGCAGGCCGACGGCCGCAGCCGCGCCTTCATCAACGACGAGCCGGTGAGCGTCACCTTGCTGCGGCGGCTCGGCGAGACGTTGGTCGAGGTTCAGGGCCAGTTCGCGCAGGTGGGGCTCGCCGATCCCGCGACCCATCTCGGCCTGCTTGACGCCTTTGGCGGGCTCGAACCCGACCGCGCGCGGCTGGCCGGCGCACATGGCGCGTGGCGTGCGGCCGAGCGCGCGCGGGCGGACGCCGAGGCCGCGATCGCGGCCGCGCGGCGCGAGGAGGATTGGCTGCGCCATGCGGTCGCCGAACTGACGAAGCTCGGCCCGGAGCCGGACGAGGAGACGCGGCTGGACGGGACACGGCGGCGGATGCAGCAGAACGAGAAGCGCGCCGAGGCGATCGCCACCGCGCGCGACGAACTGACGCGCCATCGCGGTGTCGCCTTCGCGCTGCGCAACGCCGTGCGCGCGCTGGAGCGGCTCTCGCCGGCTGACGACCTCGCATCGGTGCTCGCCGCGCTCAGCGCAGCGCAGGACAGCGTCGCCGATGCCGAGACGATGCTTGATCGGCTGCTCGCCGATGTCGGCCCCGATCCGCGCGCGCTCGAGGAGGCCGAGGAGCGGCTATTCGCGCTGCGGGCGGCGGCACGCAAGCACCAGACCTCGGTCGCTGAGCTGCCAGCCCTGCTCGCCGAACTGAACGACCGGCTCGCCGCACTCGATGCGGGCGAAGAACGGGTCGGCGGGCTCGCAGCAGCAGCGAAGGCCGCGCGCGAGACCTATCGTGCAGCGGCGCTCGCACTGTCGTCCGCGCGGCGCGAGGCGGCGCAGCGGCTGGACCGCGCGGTGATGAAGGAACTGCCCCCGCTCAGGCTGGAGAAGGCGCGCTTTATCACCGAAATCGCCGCGCGCGACGAGGCCGACTGGGGCACGGACGGCGCCGACCGCGTGCAGTTCCTGGTGGCGATGAATCCGGGCCAGCCGCCCTCGCCGCTGGCCCGCTCGGCCTCCGGCGGCGAGCTCGCGCGGCTGATGCTCGCGCTGAAGGTCGTGCTCGCGCGGGGCAGCACTGTGCCGACGCTGGTGTTCGACGAAGTGGATGCCGGGATCGGTGGCGCGACCGCGGCCGCGGTGGGCGAGCGGCTCGCACGGCTGGCGCGCGGGCTGCAAGTGCTGGTGGTGACGCACTCGCCGCAGGTCGCGGCGAAAGGCGCAGGACACTGGCGGGTCAGCAAGGCCGTGGCGAAGGGCATGACGCTGACGCGGGTCGAGACGCTGGACCCAGCGGCACGGCGTGAGGAGATCGCGCGCATGCTGGCGGGCGAACGCATCACCGAGGCCGCGCGCGCTGCTGCCGCCGATCTGCTCGCAGGGACGTCGTGAGTGCTGTCGCGGTGCGCCGGGCGGGAGCGGCCGACGCGCCCGCGCTGCTGCGGCTCGCGCGCGGCCTCGCGCGCACGCAGGGCGATCCCGACGATCGTACCACGCAGGCGGACCTGCATCGCGCCTGGCTTGACGCCGACGCGCCCGGGCTCGCACTGATCGCCGAGGACCAAACGGGCGCGATCGGCTACATCGCCCTGATGCCGAGCTTCGAGAGCGGCCACGCCAGTCACGGGTACTATGTCTCCGACATCTTCGTGCTTGCGCCCGCCCGCAGGCGCGGCATCGGGGCGTCGCTGCTCGCCGCAGCGGCACGCGTCGCGATCGCAACGGGCCGGACCTCGCTCTGGTGGGTGGCGCAGGACGGCAACGCCGAGGCGCACCGCTTCTATCGCCGCTTCGCCGACATCGAGCAACCCGTGCGCGCCTTCGCCGTCCACGGCGAGCATCTGACGCGACTGGCCGCGAGGTCAGGATGAGCGCTCAGCATGAACGGGTTGCCGTTCGCCCGGCGCGGACCGAGGACGCCGAGGCGGTGGCGGCACTGTTCAACGCGATCAACAGCCTCGGCCGCGACGCGCCGCCCGTGACGATGACCGCCGAGGCGGTACGGCGCGACCTGCTCGCCCCCACCCCATGGGCGGTTCTTCGGGTCGCCACGCTCGACAGCGCGGTCGCGGGCTTCGTCACCGCGAGTCCGACCTACGACTCCGAACGCGCCGCGGGGTGCTTCATGGTGGTCGATCTGTACGTCGCGCCCGAGGCGCGGCGGTACGGCCTTGGCCGCGCGCTGATGGCAGCGATGGCGGCGGAGGCGCAGCGACGCGGCGCGGGCTGCCTGTGGTGGGGCGTGGATGACGGCGACGACGAGGCCTTCGCGTTCTACCGCGCCATCGGCGCCGAGGCGGCGGAGCACTTCACCGGCATGATCCTGATCGATCGCGCCTTCGCGGCACTGGCTGACGCGGCATGAGCACGCTCCGCAGCAAGCCGGTCGAGGCGCTGAGCGAGGACGAGGCGGCGGAGGAGCTCGCGGCCCTCGCCGCCGAGATCGCGCATCACCGCGACCTCTACTACCGCAAGGACGCGCCCGAAATCTCGGACGCCGAGTACGACGCGCTGGAGGCGCGCAACGCCGCGATCGAGGCGCGCTTCCCGGCACTGGTGCGCGCCGACAGCCCCTCCCAGCGCGTCGGCACCGCTCCCTCGGAGGCCTTCGCCAAGGTCCGCCACGGCGAGCCCATGCTCTCGCTCGACAACGTCTTCGACGCGGGCGAGTTCGCCGAATTCTGCGCGCGCATCCGCCGCTTCCTGCGCCTGGCCGCCGACGAGAGGCTGCGTTTCGTCGCCGAGCCGAAGATCGACGGGCTGTCGATCAGCCTTACTTACGAGGACGGCGTGTTCGTGCGCGGCGCGACGCGCGGCGACGGCGTCGAGGGCGAGGACGTCACCGCCAATCTGCGCACGATCGCCGACCTGCCGCAGCGCCTGGCGGGCACGTTCCCGGCGCGTATCGAGGTACGCGGCGAGGTCTACATGGAGAAAGCCGACTTCCTCGCCTTCCGCGACGCCCAGGCGAACGCCGCCGCCGAGCGGGAAGCCCGCCGCGCGCGCGGCGAGAAGCTCGGCGAGGCGGTGGTGATCCCGGCCAATCCGCGCAACGCCGCCGCCGGCTCGGTGCGCCAGCTCGATCCGCGCGTCACCGCCGCGCGGCCGCTGCGTCTGATCGCCTATGCGATGGGCGCGGCGAGCGAGGCGCCGGCGGAGACGCACTGGGAGTATCTGGCGCGGCTGAAGGCGTGGGGCTTCCGCACCAACCCGATCTCGCGCCTGGTCGCGAGCGAGGCGGAGGCGGCCGCGTTCCAGGCCGAGATGGCGGAGCGGCGGGCGAGCCTCGCCTACGACATCGACGGCGTGGTCTACAAGCTCGACCGGCTGGACTGGCAGGCACGTCTCGGCTTCGTCGGCCGCGCGCCGCGCTGGGCGGTGGCGTGGAAGTTCCCGGCCGAGCAGGCGACCACCAGGCTGCTGGCGATCGAGATCCAGGTCGGCCGCACCGGCGCGCTGACGCCGCGCGCGGTGATGGAGCCGGTGAATGTCGGCGGCGTGGTGGTGCGTCACGCCACGCTGCACAACGAGGACGAGATCGCGCGCAAGGACATCCGCGTCGGCGACACGGTGATCATCCAGCGCGCCGGCGATGTGATCCCGCAGATCGTCGGCGTCGTGAAGGAGAAGCGGCCGAAGGACGCCGTTCCGTTCGTGTTCCCGACGCACTGCCCAGTCTGCGGGAGTCCTGCATTGCGTGCGATCGATTCTCGAACTGGGAAGCAAGACGTCGTCCGCAGATGTACTGGTGGCCTGACTTGTGATGCTCAACGACTAGAATCTATCATTCATTTTGTTCGACGGGATGCGTTGAACATCGAAGGTCTTGGCGAAAGGCAAATAGCTCTTTTTTACGAGAACGGTCTCATCATGGACATTTCTGATATCTTCGAACTTTGGAGGGCCGAGAAGGAAAGCACGAATCCTATCAGCACGTGGAAAGGATATGGTCCCGCCTCCGTTACAAAATTGCTTGGCGCAATAGAATCTCGACGCCAAGTTCAATTCGACAAATTTCTCGCAGCCTTGGGCATACCAGAAATTGGTGAACAACTATCGAAGAATGTGGCAATGAAGTTCGAAAATATCGTTAATCTTCTAGATACAATAGACAGCATACATAGGATGCGCTCTTCCCTGTGGATCAAATCCCTGCGCTACGCATCCGATCATCTTGCAATGATGATCGGCGATTTCACCTGGAGTATAGAAATTCTCGAACATGAGTGGGAAGAGGCAAGTATGCTTTTTCGTACCGCGTACATGCGCGAGCGTTACGCTGGAAGGCACTTTATAGACGTTCGGGGCATCGGTCCTAAGAAAAGTAGCGACCTGACACGCTGGTCGGCCTTGAAAAAGACTTCCAGCACCTTGCGTCAGATCGACTCGATTCCACTCTCTTCGAAGCAGAAGAGCGCTCTTTTGGATGCATTTCACTCCTACGAGGGCCTTGCGCTTGAGCTAGAGCGAGCATGTGCTGAAGCCCATGAGGGCTGGACGGATTTTCTGAAGGAGTTCATCACGAGATTCGCGATCAAATATGACAACATACCGGAAGATTTCAATTGGGTACGGATAAGCGCTTCCTTTGAGTCTTTTTTCGACGATGAGGAAGGACTTCTTATTCCTCTATTTAGCATCCAAGATTTCGGCGTAAGGCGCGCTTTCTCCTTACTCCAATTTCTTACTAATTCTGGCAATCGTGGAATCGTCGATCGCCTGCTGAATCAAATCAAGGTGTTGCCCTTCGCGAAGCCTCATAGCAGTTCGCTATCGGGAAAGACTGTCGCATTCACCGGAACTCTATCCACTATGACAAGGCCGGCGGCCAAGGCCACGACCGAGGCCCTTGGTGCACGAGTCACGAACAGCGTGTCCACGAATACTGATTTCGTAGTTGTAGGAACAGATGCGGGGTCGAAGGCCGAGAAGGCTCGTGAACTCGGAATTCCGATGATCACTGAGGCCGAGTGGCGGCAGTTGGTGGGGCTCGACTGATGGCGCACGACGCAACCGGCTACGCCGCCTCGGGCGATCCGGCCTCGATGGCCGCGCTCGATGCGTTCGCCGAGGACGTCCTCGGCTACCGCGCCGAGATCGGCCGGATCGTGCAGGCGGCCGAGGCCGATCCCTCCTGCGCGCTCGCCAATGCCTGGGCGGCGGCGCTCTGGATGCTGACCGAGACGCAGAAGGGCCGCGCACGGGCCGGGCGCTATCTCGCGCGCGCCGAGGCGACGGCCGCGACCGAGCGCGAGCGCCTCGCGATCGCTGCCGCGCGCGCCTGGGAAGCGGGCGACAGCGCGACCGCGCTCGCGGCCTGCGAGCAGAGCGCACGCGACTTCCCGCGCGATCTCGTCGCGGTGAAGTTCGGCACCTATCACGCGCTGAACCGCGGCGACTCGCTCGCCCTCCTGCGCCTGCCCGCGCTCGCGGCCGAGGCCAACCGCGAGGTCGCCTCTCTGCACGGTATGCTCGCCTTCGGCCACGAGCAGTGCCACGCGCTCGCCGAGGCCGAGGCGAGCGCGCGCCGGGCGATGGAGCTCCGCGCGGACGAGGCCTGGGCGCATCACGCGCTCGCGCATGTGCTGCTGACGACCGACCGCGCCGACGAGGGGATTGACACCTTCCGCGACCTCGCGCCGTACTGGGAGGGGCGCAACCCGTTCATCGTCACGCACAACTGGTGGCACTACTGCCTGTTCCTGCTCGACCGCGACCGCGCGGACGAGGCGCTGACGCTCTACGACGCGCGCGTCTGGGCGCTCGAGACATCGTGGGGGCAGATCCAGGCCGGCGCGGTGGCGCTGCTCGCGCGGCTGGAGCTGCTCGGCGTCGATGTCGGGGAGCGTTGGTCCGCGCTCGCGCCGCATCTCGCCACGCCGGCGCAGCGTCATGTCGAGCCGTTCATCGACCTGCATCTGGTGTACGGCCTCGCGCGCGCCGAGCACCCTGCCGCCGCCGAGGTGCTGGACGGCATCGCCGCGACCGCCGCCGCAGCCCATCCGGCGGCTCGTGCCGCCTGGGCCGAGGTCGCGCTGCCGGCGGCACGCGCCCTCGCTGCGCATGCGCGCGGCGACGCCGAAACCTGCGTGCGCGACCTCTCGCCCACCCTGCCGCGGATGCACGAGATCGGCGGCAGCCACGCCCAGCGCGACCTGTTCGACCAGATCCTCATCGACGCGCTGCTGCGCAGCGGCCGGCTCGCGCAGGCGCAGCGCATGCTCGCGCTGCGTCATGCGCTCAACCCGCGCGTGCCGGCGACGAAACGGCTGCTCGACCGCGTGCTGGCGGCAGCGGGCGTCGTCTGATCTACAGCGGCCGGCAGGCAGCCGCGAGCCACATCCGCTCCGCCGGGTCGAGCAGCGGGCCCACCTCGTGGACGACGCGGGCGTGGTAGGTGTCGAGCCAGGACCGCTCCGCAGGCGAGAGCAGCGCGGGATCGATCAGCCGCCGGTCGAACGGCGCGAGCGTGAGCGTCTCGAAGCCGAGGAACGGCTTGGCCGCGCCCTCGAACGGCGCCTCCACCACGAGCAGCAGGTTCTCGAGCCGGATGCCCCAGCGCCCCGGCGCGTAGAATCCGGGCTCGTTCGAGAGGATCATTCCGGGCGCGAGCGGGATCGGCCGTGCGGCACGCGAAAGCCCTGTCGGTCCCTCATGCACGGACAGATACGACCCGACCCCGTGGCCGGTGCCGTGGTCGTAGTCGAGCCCGACATCCCAGAGCGCGCGCCGCGCCATCGTCTCCACATGCGGGCCGGCGACACCTCTTGGCCAGCGCAGGGTCGCGATCGCGATATGGCCCTTGAGCACGCGCGTGAAGCGGTCGCGAATCTCCTGGACATCAGCCGGGGCGTCGCCGATCGGCACGGTACGCGTCACATCCGTCGTGCCGTCGAGGTACTGCGCGCCGCTGTCGCTCAGATAGAGGTCGCCGGAGACGATGCGGCGATTGGTCGCCGCCGTCGCGCGGTAGTGGATGATCGCGCCGTTCGGCCCTGAGCCGCTGATCGCGGGGAAGCTCTCGCCGCGGAACCGCTCGCCCTCGGCGCGCAAGGCGAGCAGCCGCTCGGCAGCCTCGATCTCGGTGTACTGGCCGGTCGGCCCCTCGCGGTCGAGCCAGGCGAGGAAGCGGCACACCGCCACCGCATCGCGCCGATGGGCGGCGCGCGCGCCGGCCTGCTCGACGGTGTTCTTGGTCGCCTTCGGCAACGCCACCGGATCGGGCTCGGCGAGCACGCGCGCGCCCGCCGCGCGCAACCGGCCGGCGAACCAGACCGGCGCGGTGCGGGGATCGACCAGCACCGCCTCGCGCGCCGCGGCCAGCCGGTCGAGCGCCGGGGCGAGTGCGGCGCGCGGCTCGATCGCCACACCATTGCCGAGCTGCGCCCGCGTTGCCGGGTCGATCCGCGCCGGGTCGAGGAACAGGCTCACCTGCCCATCGGCGCGCAGGATCGCGAAGGCGAGCGCCACCGGGTTGTAGGGCACGTCATCGCCGCGGATGTTGAGCAGCCAGGCGATGCTCTCGGGCGCGGTCAGCACGGCCGCCGCCGCCCCGGCCTTGGCTACCGCCTCGCCGATGCGCACCCGCTTGGCGGAGGACTCCTCGCCCGAGAACACGGCCGGATGCGGCGCGACCTGGCCCGCCGGCGGGCCCGGCCGGCCGGTCCAGACCTCGTCCACCGGATTGGGCTCGACCGGCACCAGTGCCGCCCCGGCCGCCTCGACCGCGCGGCGGAGCTTCGCCAGCGCCTCCTCGGCGTGCAGCCAGGGGTCGAAGCCGAGCCGGTCGCCGGGACGCAGCGCCTCGGCGAGCCACGCCTCGGCCGGCTCCTCGATTGAGTGGCGGATCGCGTAGCGCGCGGCGTCGACCTCGGCGCGGACCTGAAGCTGGTAGCGCCCGTCGGTGAAGATGGCCGCGCGCTCGCTGAGCACGATCGCAAGCCCGGCCGAGCCGGTGAAGCCGGTCAGCCAGCGCAGCCGATCTGCCGAGGCCGGGATGTACTCGTTCAGATGCTCGTCCGCCCGCGGGACCAGCAGGCCGGTAAGGTCGCGGCGCTTGAGGGCGGCGCGGAGTTCGGTCAGGCGACGCTCGGGTTTCACTTGTATTTCATAGCTCCTAAAGATTCATGCGCTCAACGCATGACGGACCACGGATGTTCCCGCGTGTTGCACGTGATGAGACAGCCTATGTTGCACCTGCGAAGAGCGAGGAACACAGCCGACGGCGCGAAGGCCCGAGGCCGGGAGTGGACCTCCGACGCACACAGGACGCAAGACGATGGATGCCCGCATCACGAAGGAGGAGACCGCCCTCCTGATGACCCTCAACCTCAGCCGCCATGCCCAGCAGGTGGAAGAGATCCGGCTCGCGGCGATCCGCGCGCGTGACGAGGCGATCGGCCGCGCCATCCGCGACGCCGTGACCGGCTTCTTCCGCGCGCTGCGCAGCATCGCGACCTTCATCATCACCTACCCGGAGCGCCGGGCGGTGTTCGAGCACCTCAACGCGCTGTCGGACCGCGAGCTCGCCGATATCGGGCTGACCCGCGGCGACCTCGCCCGCGTGTTCGACGCCGATTTCGCCAAGACGCGCGAGCTGGCGGCCAAGCCGGCGACCGGCACGGCGATGCCGATGACGGCAGCTAACTGAACCGTCGGGGGGGCAACGGCTGCGTGAGCGCAGACGGGCGGGCCGAGGATGGGGGGGGGGGGCCGGCAAGGGCCCCGCCCTCATCGTTTCAGACGTATTTGAGGTAGGCCCACTGGCCAGGCCACGCCGGCTCCGCCGGGCGCGCCCCGTCGCACGGTCCGGGTGCCTGCGCGACTTGGCAGGTGGTGGTGCTGCCCGCGGGCGGCGGCCGTGCGGCGGTATCGCGTCGCTCGGGCTCGCGGTTGCCGGACATGCACTTGAAACGCTCAGCGGCGACACTCCAGATCATGGCGGCCATCCTCCTCTGCCAGCGGGACTGTTCCCTGGCCGTGGAGCCTGCCGCTGTCCTGGCTGCCGCACCTTGCCGTGGCCTTGAAAATTGCTTGCCGGAGCGGTGATTCTGGCGCCGGGAGAACGCGCGGGGTCGCAATGCGCTATCTCTTCGACTGCTGCGAACTTGATGTCGATACGCATGAGCTGCGCCGCGCCGGCGCCGTGCAGCCGGTCCAGCCGCAGGTGTTCGATCTGTTGCGCCACCTGGTCAGCAACCCCGACCGGCTGATCACGCGCGATGAGCTGATCGAGCAAATTTGGGGCGGCCGGATCGTCTCCGAAGCCGCGATCGACTCACGCATCAACGCCGCGCGAAGGGCCGTGGGCGACGACGGCGTGCGCCAGAGCGTGATCCGTACGGTCGCGCGGCGCGGCATCCGGTTCGTCGCAACCGTACAGCGCGAGGGGGGAGCGGCACCCGCCCAGGCGCCGGTCCAGACGGTCCGGTGCTGCCGTTCGACGGACGGGACGCGCCTCGCCTACGCGCTTTCCGGCACCGGCCCGGCCCTGCTGCGTGCCGGGCACTGGCTGACCCATCTCGAGCACGATTGGCGCAGCCCGATCTGGCAACCTGTCCTGGAGACGCTCGGCCGCTCCGCGACCGTCATCCGCTACGACCAGCGCGGCACCGGGCTTTCCAAGCATCCCGTCGAGGTTTTCGGCCTTGATGCCTTCGTTGCCGATCTCGGCGCGGTGGCCGATGCGGTCGGCCTTGACCGCTTCCCGATCTACGCCACGTCGCAGGGCGTGCCGGTCGCGATCGAGTATGCCGCGCGCCACCCCGAACGGGTCAGCGGACTGATCCTGCATGGCGGCTTCGCGAAGGGACGGCTCTTGCGGTCCGAGATCGAGCGTGCCCAGGGCGAGGCCTACATCACGCTGATGCGCCACGGCTGGGCCGAAGAGGGGTCGCAGTTCCTCCAGGCCTTCGCCTCCATCTTCATCCCCGACGGCACGCCCGAGCAGATCCGTTCGCTGGTGGAGTTGCAGCGGATCTCGACGAATGCGGAGACCGCCGTGCGCCTGCGCCGCACCTTCGACAGCCTCGACGTCACGCATCGCCTGGCGGAGGTGGCAACGCCGGCGTTGGTGATCCACGGCCGCAACGACGGCGTGCATCCGCTGGCGCAGAGCATGGAGATCGCCGCGACGCTGCCGAATGCCGAGCTCGTGGTGCTGGAGACGCGCAACCACGTCATCCCGACGCACGATCCGGTCTGGCCGGAGTTTCTTGCGGCCGTGCAGCGGTTCCTCGCCGGCCTGAGCTGAGTCAGGGCCTGCGCAGCACCAGCGTCGCCCAGGTGTTCACGACCAACCGCCGCTCCAGCACCATGCCGGTGCGGCGATGGGCCACCTCGACCATGCGCGCCTGCGCCGGATGGAAGCCCGAGAGCACTGCGCGCCCGCCGCGGCGCAGGTTGCGCGCGGTCGCGGCCGCCATCGCGCAGAGCGGGCGGGCGAAGATGTTGGCGAAGGCGAGCGCATAGGGTGCGCGGCGGCGGATCCCGGGTGCACGCCAGGCATCGCCGGGCACGAGAGCCACGAGGCGATGCAGCCGGTTCATGCGCGCGTTCTCCGCCGCGACGCGCGCCGCCCAGGGATCGAGCTCGACACCGATCGCGCGCACGCGCCAGAGCGCCGCGGCCGCCAGCGCGAGCACGCCCGAGCCGGTGCCGATATCGGCGACCGGGGAACAGCGGCGCAGCTCCTCCAGCGCGATCAGGCAACCGCGCGTGGTCGCGTGCTCGCCCGAGCCGAAGGCGAGCCCAGCGTCGATCGTCAGAGCGATCCGGCCGGGCAGCGTCGCGGTCGCGTCGTGCGTGCCGCGGATCAGGAAGCGCCGGCCGATCGGCTGAGGCGGAAACGCCTCGCGCGTGCGCGCAAGCCAGCCCTCGGCTTCGACCTCGCCGGTCATGACCTCCGGGGCATCGATCCCCGACACGGACGCGGCGAGCACGAGTGCGGTGTCGAGCGCCACCCGGCGGGCGGGGTCGCGCAGGATGCCCTCGACCGACCAGGTGCCGTAGGTCTCGTCGAGGTGCAGGAACGAGACCGCCTCGCACACGGTCTCGAAGGCAGCGACGACGGCCGGCACGGCGCGTTCCGGTACCACGACGGACAGCCGCGGCAGGACGCTCACGCCTTCTCCACGAAGCGGTCGAGGATACGCTTCACGCCCGTCGGGAAGGCGACGTCGAGCTTGTCGTCGTCCACGCCCTCCACCGTGCCGTAGCCGAACTTCTGGTGGAACACGCGATCGCCAGGCGCGAAGCGCTCGCTCCGTTCCGGGCGCGGCGCGACCTCCCAGGCGCCGGCCTCGATGACGCGGCCGCGCCGCGCGCCGCCGAACCCGACCGCGGGAAACATCGAGGACGCGGCGTCGGTCGCGCGCATCGCAACCGACGGCGCGGTCGCGCGCGACACGTGCTCCTCGGGCAGCTCGGCGAGGAACCGCGACGGAATGCAGGACTGCCAGTTCGCGTAGATGCGCCGGTTGGCGGCCCAGGAGACGATCGCGCGGCGGCGCGCGCGCGTGAGCCCCACATAGGCGAGCCGCCGCTCCTCCTCGAGCGCCTTCGCCCCTCCCTCGTCGAGCGCCCGCTGGTTCGGGAACAGCCCCTCCTCCCAGCCGGGCAGGAACACGGTGTCGAACTCGAGCCCCTTGGCGGCGTGCAGCGTCATCAGCGAGACGCGGTCGCCCTCAGCCGCCTCGTCGTTCTCCATCACCAGGGCGACGTGTTCGAGGAAGCCCGCGAGGGTCTCGAAATCGGCGATCGCGCGCACGAGTTCGCGCAGGTTGTCGAGCCGCCCCGGCGCCTCGGGCGAGCGGTCCTGGCGCCACATGTCCGTGTAGCCGGACTCGTCGAGCATTGCCGCGACGGTGGCGACATGGCCCTCGCGGTCGAGCATCGCGCGCCAGCGCGCGAAGTCGCGCAGAACTCCTGCCAGCGCAGCGCGTGGCCGGCCCTTGAGCGCATCGGACTGCGTCACGCGCTCGGCGGCGCGTGCCAGCGGCACAGCGTCGCGCCGCGCAGTCTCGTGCAGCACGCGCAGCGCGGCGTCGCCGAGGCCGCGTTTCGGCACATTGACGATGCGCTCGAAGGCGAGATCGTCGGACGGCTGGTGCAGCACGCGCATATACGCCATCGCGTCGCGGATCTCGGCGCGCTCGTAGAAGCGCAATCCGCCGATCACGCGGTACGGGATGCTGAGCGTGATCATGCGCTCCTCGAAGGCACGGGTCTGGAAACCCGCGCGCACCAGGATCGCGGTCTCGGCCAGCGCATGCCCGTCACGCCGCAGCGCCTGGATCCGGGACCCGATCGCGCGCGCCTCCTCCTCACTGTCCCAGAGCGCGTGCACCTCGACCTTCTCGCCCTCGCTGCTCGTCCCGGCCGGGCGCAGCGTCTTGCCGAGCCGTCCCTCGTTGTGCGCGATCAGACCGGAGGCGGCGGCCAGGATCGGCGCGGTGGAGCGGTAGTTGCGCTCGAGCCGGACGATCCTGGCGCCCGGAAAGTCGCGCTCGAAGCGGAGGATGTTCTCGATCTCGGCGCCGCGCCACGAGTAGATCGACTGGTCGTCGTCGCCCACGCAGCAGATGTTGCGGTGCTGCTGCGCGAGCAGCCGTAGCCAGAGATACTGGATCAGGTTGGTGTCCTGGTATTCGTCCACCAGGATGTAGCGGAAGCGGGCGTGCGCCTCCGCCAGCACGTCCGGCTCGCGCTTGAGCAGCTCCGTGACGTGCAGCAGCAGGTCGCCGAAATCGGCGGCGTTCAGCTCCACGAGGCGGCGCTGATAGGCGGCGTAGAGGTCGCGCCCGCGCCCGCTCGCGTAGTCGCTGTCCTCGGCTTGGGTGATGGCGGCGGGGACGAGCGCGCGGTCCTTCCAGCGCTGGATCCCGGCCATCATCCCCTGCGCCGGCCAGCGCTTCAGGTCGATCCGCTCGGCCTCCATCACCTGCTTGAGGAGCCGCAACTGGTCGTCGGTGTCGAGGATGGTGAAGGTCGACCGCAGCCCGACCCGTTCCGCATGCCGGCGCAGCATGCGCGCGCAGAGCGAATGGAAGGTGCCGAGCCAGAGCCCCTCGACGGGGCGGCCGATCATCGCGGCGATGCGCTCGCGCATCTCGCGCGCGGCCTTGTTGGTGAAGGTGACGCCGAGCACCTGACCCGGATGGGCGCGGCCGGTGAGCAGCAGATGCGCGAACCGCGTGGTCAGGACGCGGGTCTTGCCGGTGCCGGCGCCGGCGAGCACGAGCAGCGGGCCATCGAGGGTCTCGACGGCCTCGCGCTGTTCCGGGTTCAGCCGCGCGAGATAGGGATAAGGCTCGGGGATGGCCGGGTGGCCGGTCATGGGCTCAGTGTGCATCGCCGCGCCCGCGCGGCGCCACGCACGTCAGCGGCAGAGACCGACCGACCCTTCGCCGCACACCTTGCCGCCATCGATCCACCTCGCGCCGGCGAGCTGGGCGCCGGTGAGATCGACGCCGGCGAGATTGGCCCCGGTCAGGTCCGCACCTTGCAGGTTCGCGTTGAAGAACCGGGCGCGGCGCAGATCGGTCTCGACCAGCCTCGCCCCGCGCAGATCGGCGCGCGAGAAATCGGCGCTGCGGAAATTGGAGCGTGACAGGTCCGCCTCCTGCATGGTTGCCGAGACAAAGCGTGCGTCGGTGCCTTCGACCTCCACCAGCTTCGCCCGGCTGAGATCGCTCCGCTGCAGCGAGGCGTCGCGCAGGACCGCACCGGTCAGGTCGGTCTCCTGGAACTCGCGCCGGTCAAGCAGGCAGCGTCGCCAGTCCACGCCGGGCCCGGCGGGGTCGGAACAGGAGGCATGGGCAGGCGCGGCGCCGATCAGGAGCAGCGCCGCGGCAAGGACAGGTAGCGCGGGCATGGCGGCCCCTATAGAACACGATCGCTGCCCCGCAAAGAGCCGATCGACCGGGTGATGCTGCGCCGCGCCCTCGAATTCTGTGCCTATCGCGGCGCCGCGCTGCTCGCGGCCTCGATCTTCGTCGGGCTGTTCGTGCCGCCGCTCGCGCGCGCGTTCCGCTTCATCATCACGCCCACGGTGGTCGGGCTGATGACGCTGGTGCTGCTGCGCGTCGATTTCGGCGCGGTGTTCGGCTATCTGCGCCGGCCCACGCTGGTGCTGGCGCTGCTCGCCTGGCTCATGCTCGCCTGCCCGGTGCTGGTCTCGGCGGTCGTGCGGGTAACCGGGTTCGAAGGACCGCTCGCCACCGCGCTGGTGATCATGGCGACCGGGTGCGCCGCGACCTCCGCGCCAGCCTTCGCACGGCTGGTCGGGCTCGATCCGCAACTCTCGCTTGTGGCGTCGGTGCTCTCCACTCTCGTCATCCCCTTCACCGCACCGCCGCTCGCGCTAGGGCTGCTTGGCGTCGCCTTGCCGCTGACGATCGGCGGGCTCTCGGCACGGCTCGCGCTGGTGGTAGGGGTCCCGCTGCTGATCAGCCTAGCGGTGCGGCGGATCGCGGGCGAAGGCAGGCTCTCTCCCTATGGCCGCGCCATCGACGGGGCGGCGGTACTGCTCGTTTCGCTCTACGGGCTCGGCGTGATGGACGGGATCCTGGCGACGCTGGTCGACCGGCCGGGCTACGTGCTGGGCGGGATCGCGCTCGCCTTCCTGGGCAATTTCGGCTTGAACGCGGCCACGGCAGCGGCGTTCCTGCCGTTCGGCCGGCGGATCGCGCTTGCCACCGGACTGCTCTCGGGCAACCGCAACATGGCGCTCTACCTGGCGGTGATGCCCCCCGAGACCGGCTTCGACGTGCTGATCTTCTTCGCGCTCTGCCAGTTCCCGCTGTTCCTGAGCCCGTTCCTGCTCACACCGGTCTATCTCCGGCTCGTGCCGCGGGTGTGAATGCGGTCAGGCGGGCTCAGACAGCACGGTCGCCACGCCGACGACCGCGCGCAGCGATGCCCGGAGCAGGGACGCGGTCTTGCCGTCGAGTTCGATGCTGAGGCTCACGCGCAGCGTCGCCTCGTCCGCGATGGCCTCGAAGCGTCGTGGGATCAGCCCGCGCTTGGCGACCGGCTCGATCAGTCGGGGAAGCAGTCCGGGCTCGGCCTGGGCCAGCACGGTGAAGCGTCGCACGCGCCAAGCGTCATCGGGGCGATGGTCGTGGTCGGGGGCGGACATGGGGTGTTCCTGGCATTCGGGTGACGGCGAGATGCGGCCCGGCCCCTGCGCGAGGGACCGGGCGGCGAATTCGCCGCCCGCCGTGGATCACCACGAACACCGTCATGGCCCGAGCATAGCCGTGCCGTCCCCGATGTCGAGATGCGGCCACCATTCATGCTGCGGTGCAGAAGATTGCCGGACGCAGGGGCCCGGCGTATGGTGCGCGCCCATCGGAAGCCAGGATCGCGGGCAGAGCCTTGCCCGCGCGCACGCGGGATGCTGCCATGAACGAGATGTCGAAGCCCGCCACCCAGACGGTCACGGTGACGGTGGACGGCACCAACCGATCGACCAGCCTGACGCTGCTGCCGGGCACGATCGGGCCGGCTGTTCTGGACATCCGCAAGCTCTACGCCGATCTCGGGGTGTTCACCTATGACCCGGGCTATGGCGGCACGGCGGCCTGCGAGAGCAAGATCACCTATATCGACGGCGACCAGGGGGTGCTGCTGCACCGCGGCTACCCGATCGAGCAGCTCGCCGAGAAGAGCACGTTCCTTGAGGTGGCCTACCTGCTGCTCTACGGCGATCTGCCGAGCAGAAGCGAGTACGCGACGTTCGTGAAGGGTGTGACCTACCACACCATGATCCACGAGCAGCTGCGCCGCTTCTATGATGGTTTCCGGCGTGACGCGCACCCGATGGCGGTGATCACGGGCGTGGTCGGCGCCATGAGCGCGTTCTACCACGACAGCCTGGACATCAACGATCCGCGCCACCGCGAGATTTCGGCCTACCGGCTGATCGCCAAGCTGCCGACGATCGCAGCCTGGGCCTACAAGTACTCGATCGGCCAGCCGTTCATGTATCCTCGGAACGATCTCGGCTATGCCGAGAACTTCCTCTACATGCTGAACGCAGTGCCAGCCGAGTCCTACGAGATCAACCCAGTACTCGCGCGCGCGATGGACCGGATCCTGATCCTGCACGCCGATCACGAGCAGAACGCCTCGACCTCCACGGTGCGGCTCGCGGGCTCGACGGGCGCCAACCCGTTCGCCTGCATCGCTGCCGGGATCGCGTCGCTCTGGGGCCCCGCGCATGGCGGGGCGAACGAGGCGGTGCTGAAGATGCTGGCCGAGATCGGCAGCGTTGAGAACATCCCCGACTTCATCGGCAAGGTGAAGGACAAGAACAGCAACGTACGGCTGATGGGCTTCGGGCATCGGGTCTACAAAAACTACGACCCGCGCGCGAAGATCATGCAGCAGACCTGTCACGAGGTCCTGGCCGAACTCGGCATCAGGGACGAGCCGATGCTCGATATGGCGATGGAGCTCGAGAAGATCGCGCTCAACGACGACTACTTCGTCAGCCGCAAGCTCTATCCGAACGTCGACTTCTATTCCGGCATCATCCTGAAGGCGATGGGCATTCCGACCAGCATGTTCACCGTGCTGTTCGCGGTCGCCCGCACCGTCGGCTGGATCAGCCAGTGGAAAGAGATGATCGAGGATCCGCTGCAGCGGATCGGCCGCCCGCGCCAGCTCTACACCGGTGCAACGACACGCGACGTCACGCCGATCGAGGCGCGCGGCTGACCCGCCCCGGCCGGCATGCCGGATGACTGCGCGGGAGGAATCGCGTCCCATGACGTGAGCTTGACTCACGCCATGCACCATTCACGCGCTCTACTTGACGTAGACTCGCGTTTTTGGCGAACATGATGTTCCTATAGCGACCTGTTCACGCGATCCCCAGGGTGAGCGGGCTTTCGCCTCGCGGCTGGCGGCGATACCCCCATCCGCCTGTGGAAAAGGCCCGTAGCAGCCTGACCGAGCGGCAGGAATCCCGTCAGGCTCGCCGTGAATTTTCTATCAGAGGTTGATTCTTCCCACTTGCACTTTCCTCACGGTTGTCCACAAACTGACTACACTTGTAGTCGGTGCCCGTCCGAGGAGGCTGGACTCATGGAGCGGTACGCAAGCCTGGATGCGCTGGTGCGCCATCAGCTGCGCAAGTGGCCTCAACACCCGCCCGGCCTGTGGGCGCGGATCAGCAGCCCTCCCAGAGTCCTGCGCGGGCGGCCCTCTGACGCCGCCTCTGCCGTCTCGCCATTCCTGAAGCTTCCCGGCACCGACCGGCTCAAGACATTGCCGGACGGGATGTGGCTGCAGTTCGGCGGCACGCCCGCGGAGCCGTGGTGCGACGTGGTGGCGGTCGAGGCCTGCTCCTCGTTCCAGAACCTGCTCGACAAGCGCAGCCGCTTTGCCCCGTCGACGCACTCGCTGCTGGCGGTCTGTCCGCTGCCGTGGCTGCTCGCTTCGGCAATGGCGGACGATCCGACGCCGCGTTGGCGGCTCACGGGCGTGCTGAAGGCGGAACCGACCGATCCGCTGACCCTGCCGGTGCGCGACGTCCGCGTGCTCTACGGCCTGAAGGACAAGCACTACGAGCCGTTCGCGCGCAGCCAGGTGCCCCATGCGCACGAGTTCTTCTGCCCGATGGGGGCGCTGACCGCCGACCGCGGCTACGAGGCGCCGGCGATGCGGGCGCTGATGACGCGGCTCACCTCGGCCGCCAACTTCTTCGGGCCGACCGACGCGTCAACGGGCTGAGGGTACCGGCGCCGGCAGGTCCATCCCCCGGCGCGCCATCACCGTACGCAGCCGATCGGGGTAGTCGGTGATGATGCCGTCCACGCCCCAGGCGATGAGCCGGTCCATCACCGCCGGGTCGTTCACCGTCCAGGGGATGACGACCAGCCCCAACGCCCTTGCCTCGGCGACCTCTGCCTCGGCCAGGCTGCGATGATCGGGCGACCAAATCCGCCCGCCGGCCGCATGCACCGTGCGCGGGATCGAGCCGCCATGCGCGGCCGGGTCGTGCCCTGCAAGCCAACCCGAGGACCGCCCGCGGCGCGGCGAGACCGTGTCAGCTCCGCCATGCGCCGAGGTGAGCCAGGCGAGCGCGACGTCCGGCCGGTGCACCTGGAACCACTTCAGCGTGCGCCAGTCGAAGGACTGGACGATCACCCGTCCCGCCATCCCGGCCCGCTCGATCACCGCGGCGAGGCGCTCGGCCATCTCGTCAGGTGGCACGGTCAAATGAGGCCGGTCGGGAAAGATTTTGGTCTCGATATTGAACCGAACCGTATCCGCACCGAGCCGGCGCGTGAGCGCGACCACCTCGGCGAGTGTGGGGATGCGCTCGCCGTCAACCGGCACCTGCTCGGGGTAGAGCGCGGCGTAGCGGCTGCCCGGCCTGATCCGCCCGACATCGTACCGGCGCAGCTGCTCCAGCGTCAGCGCGCGGATCGGCGCGCCTGGCGCGTCGATGAACTGCCCGTCGGGGCCGCGCGTCAGGTCGGGGTTGAGCGCCGGGTCGTGACTGAGCACCACCGTGCCGTCGGCGGTGACCGCGACGTCCATCTCGAGCGTGGTCACGCCGATCGCAAGTGCCCGCGTGAAGCCAGCGAGCGTGTTCTCGGGCGCAAGCCCCCGCGCCCCGCGATGCCCCTGAACGTCGAACGCCATGCCGTCCCCTCCGACCGACACCAGGGCCGCGGCAACGGCCACAACCACTGCGCGCTTCATCGACATGGCTCTCCCCTTCCGTGCCGCTGGCGCCTTGCGCATCGGATAGCGCATCCCGTGCGGCTTGACCACGCCCGGATCAACCCAGCGTGCGCCAGAACATCCGGAGGCTGGTCAGCGCCAGGAACAGCGCGAAAAGCCGCTTCAACAGCAGCGGCGGGATCGTGTGGGCGAGATGCGCGCCCCAGGGTGCCGCCAGGATCGAGCCGACGGCGATCAGTGCGAAGCCGATCAGGTTCACGTAGCCGACGCTGTAGGGCGGCATGCGGGCCTCGCCCCAGCCGCCGATGATCGCGATGATGGTCGCCGGAATCGAGATCACGATGCCGAAGGCCGAGGCAGTGGCGACCGCGCGCCGGATCGGCGTGCCGAACATGCTCATGATCGGCACGCCGACCGTGCCGCCGCCGATCCCCATGACCGCCGAGACCCCGCCCATCGCCGCGCCGATCGCGTGCCGCGGTGCGCCTTCGGGGAAGCGGTCGCGGATCCGCCAGTCCGCGCCGGTCAAGCCGAGATTGAGCGCAACCAGCAGCGCAACGACCGCAAACACCAGCGTCAGCGCCTCACCACGCAGCACCACGATCAGCAGGGCGCCGATCACCGTGCCGGCGAGCAGCGAGGGTACGAGGCCGCGCAGGAGCGGCACGTCGATCGCGCCCTTGGCGTAGTGCTTGCGCGCCGAGACGATCGAGGTCGGGATGATGGTGGCGAGCGAGGTGGAGACCGCGAGCTTCTGCTGCACCGCCGGGTCGATCCCGAGCAGCGGCAGCACGTAGGACAGCACGGGCACGATCACGATCCCGCCGCCGACGCCGAACAGCCCGGCGAGCAGCCCGGCGATCAGTCCTGTGACCGCCGTCGCGGCGGCGAGCCCGGCAAGCCAGAGCGGGTCGTGCATCGCGGATACCCGGAGCGGTTCGGCAGCCGGCGCAGAGACGGCCGATTGATTCCGTGCCATACACCCCGCCACCGCGCCCGTCATGATCCCGATCGCCGATCCACTCTTCTACCTGCTCGCCGTACCAGCGCTGCTGCTCACCGGCATCAGCAAGGGCGGCTTCGCCTCGGGCGGGGGCAATCTCGCGGTGCCGGCGATGAGCCTGGTGATCGCGCCGCCCCAGGCCGCCGGAATCGTGCTGCCGATCCTGTGCGCGATGGACATGTTCGGCGTCTGGGCCTACCGGCGCGACTGGGACCGCCGGACCATGACGATCCTCGCGCCGGGCGCGCTGATTGGGATCGGGCTCGGCGCGCTCGCCTTCGGCGAGCTCTCCGACCGTGCGGTGAAGGCGATGATCGGCGCGATCGCGGTGGCCTTCGTGCTGCACGCCGCACTGCGCAGCCGGCTCGTGCGCGCCTCCGACGCGCCGGCGGCCGAGGCGCCGGCGAAGGGGCTGTTCTGGAGCGCGCTCTCCGGATTCACCTCGACGCTCGCGCATGCCGGCGGCCCGCCGCTCGCCGTGTATCTGCTGCCGCGCCGGCTGCCGCGCCTGCGCCTGAATGCGACCACGGTCGTGTTCTTCACCCTGGTGAACTATGTCAAACTTGTCCCCTACGCCCTGCTCGGCCAGTTGCACGGCGGCAATCTCGCCACCTCGGCCGTGCTGCTGCCGACCGCGCCGGCCGGCGTGCTGCTCGGCATCTGGCTGTCGCGGCGCATCTCCGACCGCATCTTCTATCGCGCCGTGTTCGCGCTGCTCCTCGTCACCGGGCTCAAGCTGCTGCATGATGGGCTGGCCGGGTAACCCTGTCTGACCGACCAGCACGATCATCGCACCGATCTCCTGACGAGGACCACACCCGGCCATGCCGATCCCCCTGCCCTGGGGCAAGCTCCAGACGCGCTTCGCGACCGTGCGGCCCTGGGCCGCGAAAGCCTTTCCCCAGATCAACCGCTGCGCCGTCTGCGTGAGCTATACGCTCGGCATCGAGCCATCGAAGCAGGAGGGTGACGCCACACTCGCCGACCTGCCGGGCGCGCAGCTCGGCGCACGCAAGGCCGGCGCTGGCGGTCCGGGGCTGAGCGACAAGTTCCTCGACCTGTTCTTCATCCGAGCCGCGGAACTGCTGCCGCGCGTGCAGGCGAAGTTCGGCGCGGCCGATGTCGAGGGGCGGTCGAGCGTCGTCTGGCCACGCGTCGAGGGCAAGCGCGGCGTGCTCTATCTCGAGGACTGCTACCAGACCGAGGGCGACAAGAAGGCGAACGCGGTGCTGACGTCATTCGTCGCCGGCGTGCTCGACTTCCGCGCCGAGACGCCGGAGATCTCGGTGTTCGCGAGCGGCGACCACTGGGATCTGTTCGACGGCGGCCGCATGGTCGCGGACGGCTCGCCTATCCGCAACAACGGCCACCCGGGCAAGCTCTACTTCTGGGCGGCAGCCTGACCCGCCGCGACCAGGTCAGGCCAGCAACACCACCAGCAGCGCCACCACCAGGGCGACGAAGGCAACCGCGTTCAGCACCGGCACGGCGCGATCCGGCACGCGGTCGAGCATCCGCCGCGTCAAGCCCGCGCGCATCACCACCTGACGATCGCTCATTGTCCCATCCCTTCCCGACGACGGCGCCGCAACGCCAACGCTCAAATGCTTAAGGGCCGACAACGTCAGAACAGGACGTCCCGGCCGATCCGGCCGCAGCGGCGTCAGTCGCAGGGGCAGCCTGGGGTCGGGGCAGTGCTGCGGCGCACGACATGATGGTCGATCCACTCCGCAACCAGCAGGCGCGCCTCGCTGACCGAAGCCTCGGGGTGGTGGATGCGATACAGCGTCGTGCAGGCGCGGAACGCGTCGGGGTCCGCAGTGCCGTGCGCACGCAGCTCGCGATACGCAGAGACTACGGCGCGTTCGCAACGGCGGGCGATGTGGCTGAAGTCGCGGCCCATGCAGGTTCTCCGGCCTCAGTTGCGAATGACTCGCAACTTACCCTCAAAGTTATACCGGACCGGTCCGCTCTCCTTCAAGCGGCGATCGTGCGATATGTCAGCCGGACGCGACAACCTCGGCGATCGCGCGCCCGACATCGACCGTGCCGGCCTGCCCGCCCATGTCGCGGGTGCGCGGCCCGCGCTCCAGCACCGTCTCGATCGCCGCGACGATCGCCGACGCCGCGGCCTTTTCGCCCAGGTGCTCGAGCATCATCGCGCCCGACCAGATCTGGCCTACCGGATTCGCCACCCCCTTGCCGGCAATGTCGGGCGCCGAACCGTGCACCGGCTCGAACATCGAGGGGTGGCGCTTCTCCGGGTCGATGTTGCCGCCGGCGGCGATGCCGATCGAGCCCGCCACGGCCGGGCCGAGGTCGGAGAGGATGTCGCCGAACAGGTTGGAGCCGACCACGACGTCGAACCAGTCCGGGTGCTGGACGAAATGCGCGCACAGGATGTCGATGTGGTACTGGTCCTGACGCACGTCCGGATACTCCGTGCCGATCGCGGCGAAGCGCTCGTCCCAGTAGGGCATCGTGAAGGTGATGCCGTTCGACTTGGTCGCACTCGTCAGGTGCTTCTTCGGCCGCGTGCGGGCGAGCTCGAACGCGTAGCGAAGGATCCGGTCCACCCCGACCCGGGTGAACACACTCTCCTGGATCACAAATTCGCGCCCGGTGCCCTCGAACATCCGTCCACCCTGCGAGGAGTACTCGCCCTCGGTGTTCTCGCGCACGACAACGAAGTCGATGTCCGCGGGGCCGCGATTCGCGAGCGGCGTCCTAGCACCCGGCATCAGCCGGCAGGGCCGCAGGTTCACATACTGGTCGAACGCGCGGCGGATCGGGATCAGCAGCCCCCAGAGCGAGATATGGTCCGGCACCCCCGGCCAGCCGACCGCGCCGAGGAAGATCGCGTCGCTTTCGCGCAACCGGTCCAGACCATCCTCGGGCATCATCCGCCCCGTCTTCTGGTATGTTTCGCACGACCAGTCGTACTCGGCGAGGGTGAGGCCAAAGCCGAAGCGCCGCGCCGAAGCGTCGAGCACGCGCAGCCCCTCGGGCACCACCTCCTTGCCGATGCCGTCCCCTGGGATCACGGCCAGGCGGTAGGTGCGATCGGGCATCGGCGCGTCCTCACGGCGTGTTGGGGGGCAACGGAGAGTGACGAGGCGGCGGGGTCGGGTCAATCTGCCGGTCAGGAGGTCGAGCCATGCACAACGAGGAGGCGATCCGGACGCGCCTGGTCGCCGAGCGCGCTGTTCTGGAGCAGGTGAGCCAGGGTGCGGCCGAACTGCGCGCGCCGGTGGACCTGGATCAGCAGAGCGTCGGGCGCCTGTCGCGCATGGACTCGCTCCAGGTCCAGGCGATGGCGCTCGCGACCGAGGAACGGCGGCGCCAGCAGATTGCGCGCATCGACGCGGCGCTGAAGCGGCTCGACGAGGGCACCTACGGCGACTGCGTGATCTGCGGCGAGGCGATCGCGCCGAAGCGGCTCGAGTTCGACCCCGCGGTGCCGACCTGCATCAACTGTGCGGCGCGGACCGGCTAGCCCGGCCGGTCCGCCTGCCGGTCGCGCTGCGAGGAGATCGCCGTGTCCGCCTCCCCCATCGCCGATGGGTCGGCGCCCGCGCCGTTCGATGAGCTGGCCCGGTCGGTGCAGCGCCAATCGGGGTTGCGGGCGCGCATCACGGCGACCTATCGCCGCGCGGAGCCCGACTGCCTGCCGGAACTGATCGCCGCCGCGACCTTGCCGCCGGAGCAGGCGGCGGCGGCTGAGCGTACCGCCCGCGGGCTGGTCCAGGCGCTGCGCGCCAAGGGCCGGCGCGGCGCGGTCGAGGCGCTGATCCAGGAATTCGCGCTCTCCTCGCAGGAGGGGGTGGCGCTGATGTGCCTCGCCGAAGCGCTGCTGCGCATCCCCGACACGCCCACGCGCGACGCGCTGATCCGCGACAAGATCGGCGCCGGCGACTGGCGCGCGCATCTCGGTCATTCGCCGTCGCTGTTCGTCAACGCCGCCACCTGGGGGCTGCTGATCACCGGCCGGCTGGTCGCGACGGCGAACGAGACCGGGCTGGCCGGGGCGCTGTCCCGCCTGATCCGCCACGGTGGCGAACCGCTGATCCGCAAGGGCGTGGACGTGGCGATGCGCATGCTGGGTGAGCAGTTCGTCACGGGCCAGACCATCGAGGAGGCGCTTGGGAACAGCCGCGCGCTGGAGGCGAAGGGGTTCAGTCACTCCTACGACATGCTCGGCGAGGCGGCGATGACGGCTGCGGACGCCGAGAGCTACCGGCAGAGCTATGAGATCGCGATCCACGCCATCGGCGCGGCCGCCACGGGACGCGGCCCCTATGCCGAGCCGGGCATCTCTGTGAAGCTCTCGGCGTTGCACCCGCGCTACGTACGCGGCCAGTACGAGCGGGTCATGGCCGAGCTGGCGCCGCGGCTGCACGGCCTTGCGCTGCTGGCGAAACGCTACGACATCGGCCTGAACATCGACGCCGAGGAGGCCGACCGGCTCGACCTCTCGCTCGATCTGTTCGAGGCGCTCTGCATGTCGCCGGCGCTCGCGGGCTGGCAGGGGCTGGGCTTCGTCGTGCAGACGTATCAGAAGCGCGCGCCCTTCGTGATCGACTGGCTGGTCGAGCTCGCACGCCGCTCCCGCCACCGGCTGATGGTCCGCCTGGTGAAGGGCGCCTACTGGGACAGCGAGATCAAGCGCGCACAGGTGGACGGGCAGGCCGACTTCCCGGTCTACACGCGGAAGATCCACACCGATGTCAGCTATCTCGCCTGCGCGCGCAGGCTGCTGGAGGCGCGCGCGGCTGTGTTTCCCCAGTTCGCGACCCACAACGCGGCGACGCTCGCGACCGTGCTCGCGACGGCGGGCCCCGGGTTCCGGCCCGGCGACTACGAGTTCCAGTGCCTGCACGGCATGGGCGAGTCGCTCTACGAGGAGGTGGTCGGATCCGGGAAGCTCGGCCGGCCGTGCCGGATCTATGCCCCGGTGGGCACGCACGAGACGCTGCTGCCCTATCTGGTGCGCCGCCTGCTCGAGAACGGCGCGAACTCGAGCTTCGTCAACCGGATCGGAGACGCATCGGTGCCGGTCGACGCGCTGATTGCCGATCCGGTGGCGGCGGCGCTCGCGATCACGCCGATCGGTGCGCCACACCCGCGCATCGCGCGTCCGCGCGACCTGTTTCCGACGCGCATCAACAGTGCCGGGGTCGATCTGACGAACGAGCAGCGGCTCGCATCGCTTGCCGACGCGTTGCGGCGCGACGCTGGCGCACCCCTCGCGATCGCGGCCAGAGCCGCGGGCGAACCGCGCGAGCTCCGCAATCCTGCCGATCACCGCGATGTCGTCGGCCAATGCGTGGATGCCGGACCCGAGGCGATCACTGCAGCGCTGGAGGCGGCCGAGGCTGCCCAGCCCGCCTGGGGCGCGACGCCGCCGGCGGAGCGCGCCAGGCTGCTGCTGCACGCCGCGGACCTGATGGAGCGCCGGATCGATGCGCTGATCGGCCCGATTGTGCGCGAGGCCGGCAAGACGCTGCCGAACGCGATCGGCGAGGTGCGCGAGGCGGTTGACTTCCTGCGCTACTACGCCGTCGCCGTGCGCGATGGCTTCGCCGCCGCAACGCATCGCCCGCTCGGCCCTGTCGTGTGCATCAGCCCCTGGAACTTCCCGCTTGCGATCTTCACCGGCCAGGTCGCGGCCGCGCTCGCCGCCGGCAACGTGGTGCTCGCCAAGCCGGCCGAGGAGACACCGCTGATCGCGTCCCTCGCGGTCGGGCTGCTGCACGAGGCGGGCGTGCCCGCGGGCGCAGTGCAGCTCCTGCCCGGCGACGGCACGGTCGGCGCCGCACTGGTGCGCGATGCGCGCGGCCGCGGGGTGATGTTCACCGGCTCGACCGAGGTCGCGCGGCTCATCAACCGCACGCTCGCGGACCGCCTGAACCCCGACGGACGGCCGGTGCCGCTGATCGCCGAGACCGGTGGGCAGAACGCGATGATCGTCGATAGCTCCGCCCTTGCCGAGCAGGTGGTGGCGGACGTACTCGCCTCGGCCTTCGACAGCGCCGGGCAGCGCTGCTCGGCGCTGCGGGTGCTGTGCCTGCAGGACGACATCGCCGAGCGCGTGCTGACCATGCTGAAGGGCGCGATGGCGGAGCTCGCGGTCGGCAATCCAGACCGGCTCTCGACCGATGTGGGCCCGGTCATCACGGCGGAGGCGCACGAAGCGATCCAGGCGCACATCGCGGCGATGCGCGCGAAGGGACGGCGCGTGCACGCACTTGACCTGCCGGAGCCCTGCCGCCACGGCACCTTCGTCGCGCCGACGCTGATCGAGATCGACGACATCGCCGAGCTGACGCGCGAGGTGTTCGGCCCGGTGCTGCACGTGCTGCGGTTCGAGCGCGACGGGCTCGACGCGCTGATCGAGCGGATCAACGCGACCGGCTACGGGCTCACCTTCGGCGTGCATTCGCGCATCGACGAGACGATCGCCCGGACGAGCGACCGCATCGGGGCCGGCAACGTCTACGTCAACCGAAACATCATCGGGGCGGTGGTGGGCGTGCAGCCGTTCGGCGGGCACGGGCTGTCGGGTACCGGGCCGAAGGCGGGGGGGCCACTCTACCTGCGCCGCCTGCTCGCCGCCCGCCCGCCGGAGCCGCCCCTGCCGGCGGGACAGATGACGCCCGAGGCGGCCGACTGGATCGCCTGGCTCGACGCCTCCGGTCACGCGGAGGCCGCCGCGCGCTGCCGGCACTACACGCACGCCTCGCGGCCTGGCCTCCGGCTGGAGCTTCCCGGCCCGGTCGGCGAGAGCAACGTCTACCGGCTGCATCCCCGCGGCACGGTGCTGTGCGTGGCGGAAAGCACGTTCGGCCTCCTGGCGCAGCTTGGCGCGGTGCTGGCCGGCGGCAACCACGCGTGCGTCTTCGCGCCGGCGCACCGTGCGCTGCTCGAGGTGCTCCCGCAGAGCGTCCGTCCATACGTCACGATCACCGATCGTCCCGACGCGGCACCGTGCGCCGCTGTGCTGTTCGAGGGCGATTCAGAAACGCTCCGTGTGCTCGCCCGGGACGTCGCCGCGCTCGACGGGCCGATCCGGCCGGTGTTCGCAGCCAGCCCGGCAAACGTCGGGGCGATCGCCGACGATGACCTGCCGTGTCTGCTGGTGACGGAGCGGTCCATCAGCACCAACACGGCCGCGGCCGGCGGCAATGCGACCCTGATGACGATCGCCTGACATGGCGAGCTGTCAGTGGAAGTCGCGGCTGTCGGGCAGGAAGCGGCCGGGCGCGGGGCCAAGCCGCGGACGTTTCGGCGGCGTGACGCGCGGATCGTTGTGGGCGGGGCGGCGTACCTCGTCGGCACGCGCGATCGCGCCGTCCCAGGCTGCCTCCGCCCAGCCCTTCTCGTGCAGCGTCGCGAGCAGAGGCGTGTGGTTCTCGATCCGCCTTGCGCGCACATGGATGATCGGCGCCGCGCCGTAGTCCTGCCGCTCGATCACCCCGTCCACAACCATCAGCCGCGCCCCCAGGATCGCCGACCGGAAGCGCCGCAGCACATCCGGCATCACCACGAGATTCGCATGCCCGTGCTCGTCCTCGATGGTGACGAACACCACGCCCTTGGCGCTGCCGGGACGCTGGCGCACCAACACCAGCCCGGCGAGCCGCACCCGCGATCCCGGCCGCGCCGCGAGCAGCGCGCGCGTGTCGGTGCACCCGAGTGCCGCGATCTCCGGCCGCAGCAGCGCCATCGGATGCGCCTTCAGCGAGAGCGCCAGGCTGGCGTAGTCGGCAACCACCTGCTCGCCGAGCGTCATCACGGGCAATGTCGGCTCGGTCTCGGCGAACAGATCGCCTTCGGCAGCGGCGAGCAGCGGGGCCGGACCCTCGATCGCGCGCGCCTGCCACAGCGCTTCGCGGCGCGAGAGCCCAAGCGCGGCGAACCCGTCTGCTTCGGCGAGGCGCTCCAGCGGCGCAGGGCCGAGCCGCGCGCGCCGGGCGACCTCCTCGACGGTCTCGAACGGACGGGCATTGCCAGCGGCGCGCGCCGCAACGAGCGCGGCGGCTTCGTCCGTGCGCAGCCCCTTCACCTCGCGCAGGCCGAGGCGCAGTGCGACACCGCCCGCGCTTTCCGCGCAGGGTTCGAGCGTGCAGTCCCAGAGGGACGCGTTCACGTCCGGCGGCTGCACCACCACGCCATGGTTGCGCGCATCGCGCACGATCTGCGCCGGCGCGTAGAACCCCATCGGCTGGCTGTTGAGCAGGGCGGCCGCGAACACCGTCGGGTAGCGGCACTTGATCCAGGCCGAGACATAGACCAGCAGCGCGAAGGACGCGGCGTGGCTCTCGGGGAAGCCGTAGGTGCCGAAGCCCTCGATCTGCCTGAAGCAGCGCTCGGCAAAGCCGCGATCATAGCCGCGCGCGGCCATGCCCTCGATCAGCTTCTCGCGGAAGGTGTGAATCGTGCCGACATTGCGGAACGTCGCCATCGCGCGACGCAGCCGGTCGGCCTCGTCCGGAGTGAACCCTGCGGCGACGATCGCGATCTTCATCGCCTGTTCCTGGAACAGCGGCACGCCGAGCGTGCGGCCGAGCACCGCCTCCAGTTCGGGCGAGGGGAACGTCACCGCCTCCTCGCCGTTCCGCCGCCGCAGATACGGATGCACCATGTCACCCTGGATGGGGCCCGGGCGCACGATCGCGACCTCGATCACCAGGTCGTAGAACGTGCTGGGCCTCAGCCGTGGCAGCATCGCCATCTGCGCGCGGCTCTCGACCTGGAACACGCCCAGGCTGTCGGCGCGCGAGAGCATCGCGTAGATGGCCTGATCCTCGGGCGGGACGGTGGCGAGCGTGCAGCGGCGGCCATGATGCGTTGCGATCAGGTCGAACGCCTTGCGAATGCAGGTGAGCATGCCGAGCGCCAGCACATCGACCTTCAGGATGCCGAGCGCGTCGATGTCGTCCTTGTCCCACTCGATCGTGGTGCGCTCCGCCATCGCCGCGTTGGCCACGGGGCAGAGCTCGACCAGGGGGCCGCGCGTGATCACGAAGCCGCCGACATGCTGGCTCAGGTGGCGCGGGAAGCCGACCAGTTCCTCGGCGAGTTCGAGCGTCATCATCAGCCGCGCATCGGTGCGATCCAGGCCCAGCGCCACGACGCGATCGGCGAGCGAGCCTTCGCGTCCGGGGCCCCAGGTCTCCCCGGCGATCCGGCCGGTGACGTCCTCGCTCAGCCCCATCGTGCGGCCGACCTCGCGGATCGCCATGCGATGGCGCCAGTGGATCACGGTCGCGGCGAGCGCTGCGCGCTCACGGCTGTAGCGCGCATAGATCCACTGGATCACCTCCTCGCGCCGCTCGTGCTCGAAATCCACATCGATGTCGGGCGGCTCGTTCCGTGCGGCGGAGACGAAACGTTCGAACAGCAGGTCGTGCTTGGCCGGATCGACGGCGGTGATGCCGAGCGCGTAGCACACCGCCGAGTTGGCCGCCGAGCCGCGTCCTTGGCAGAGGATGCCGCGCTCGCGCGCGAAGCGGACGATCTCGTGCACGGTGAGGAAGTAGGGCGCGTAGCCGAGCCGTTCGATCAGCGCGAGTTCGTGCTCGATCCGCGCGCGCACCTCGGCGGGAATGCCGCCGGGCCATCGTTCCGCCGCGCCCTGCCAGGTACGGGCGATCAGCGTCTGCTGCGGCGTGTGGCCCGGCTCGGTGATCTCGTCGGGGTACTCGTAGCGCAGCTCGTCGAGCGAGAAGCGGCAGGCGCGCACGATGTCGAGCGTGCGCGCGACCGCCTCCGGGTGGCGCGCGAACAGCCGCGCGATCTCCTCCGGCGGCTTGAGATGGCGCTCGGCGTTCGCCTCCGCCGCAAGGCCCAGCGCATCGATGGCGCAGCGCAGCCGGATCGCGCTCAGCACATCGGCAAGGCGGTGGCGCGCGGGTGCATGGAAGCGCACATCGCCCAGCGTCACGAGCGGTGTGCCGCAGGCGCACGCGAGTGCGGCGAGCACGTCCAGCCGGCGCTGGTCGTCACCGTGATGCAGCACGCTCGCACCAAGATGCAGCGGCAGCGCCGTGCGGCCGGAAAGCGCCATGGCATCTGCGCGCAGGCGCTCGCGGAAGGCTGCGTCGGGCGTCCCGGGCGGGAGCGCCACCAGCACCTGGCCGTCGGCGTGCGCAAGCAGGTGCTCGCGGCCGATCCGGCACTCGCCCTTCGGCGCGTTCATCCTGCCGTGCGACAGCAGACGGCAGAGCCGGCCCCAGGCGGCACGATCCGTCGGGTAACACAAGAAGGATGCGCCGTCTGTGAGATCGAGCCGGGTAGCGGGCAGAAACCGCAGCCCGTGCGCCTTCGCCGCAAGATGGCCGCGCACCAGGCCGGCGACCGAGTTGCGGTCGGTGATCGCGAGCGCGGAAAGCCCGAGCGCGCGCGCGGTGAGCACCAGTTCGTCGGCATGGCTCGCGCCCTCGAGGAACGAGAAGTTCGAGACCGCCTGCAGCTCGGCATAGGCAGGGCGTGGATCGGGCGTCAGTACCGTCTCAGGAGATGAATCAGCGACGGGTCTGCTGGGCCCCGGAAGGTGAGCCACAGCAGGATCAGCACGACGAGCAGCGCCATCACGCGCCAGAACCCGAGGCGCTTCAGCCCGGCGATCACGCGGCTCGGCCAGTGCATCATGCGCGACGTGCTCCGACGCCATCAGCCGAACCATCCATGCACGAACCATTCGGGCGCGCCATCCGTACGGCGTGCGAACACCC
>NZ_JBHYDW010000024.1:0-38182 GCF_051860475.1 Elioraea sp.
CTTGCGGCCCCCCGCTAGTTTTTCCCTTCGCCTACCGGCGGCACGCTGTCCGTCATCCCCGCCAGCACCTCTGCGACGTGGCGCACCTTCACCGGCTTCTCCAGCCGCTTCAGCCGGCCCGCCATGTTGAGCAGGCACCCAATGTCGCCGGCGAGCAGCGTATCCGCGCCGCTCTTCTCGATGTTCTCCACCTTGTCCGAGACCATGCGCACCGAGATCTCGGGATACTTCACGCAGAACGTGCCGCCGAAGCCGCAACACACCTCGGCGTCGTGCATCTCGACGAGCGTCAGTCCCTCGACGCTGCCGAGCAGCTTGCGCGGCTGCGCCTTGATGCCGAGCTCGCGCAGGCCGGAACAGGAGTCGTGATACGTGACGGTGCCCGGATAGCGCGCGGCAACACGCTCAAGCCCCATCACGTCGGTGAGGAACGAGACGAGCTCGAAGGTCTTCGCGCCGAGCCGTTCGGCGCGGCCACGCCACTCCGGGTCGTTGACGAACACCGCCGCGTAGTGGTCCTTGATCATGCCGCCACACGAGCCCGAGGGCGCGACCACGTAATCGTAGGGCTCGAACGCCGCGATCACCGTGCGCGCGAGGTCGGCGGCATCGGCGCGGTCGCCGCTGTTCCAGGCCGGCTGGCCGCAGCAGGTCTGCACCGTGGGGACATCCACCGCACACCCGGCATCCTTCAGCAGCTTGAGCGCGGCGAAGCCGACCGTCGGGCGATAGAGGTCGACGAGGCAGGTGACGAACAGGCCGACACGCGGGGATGGCTGGAGCATCGCGGCACTCTAGTGCCCCCCTTCCGCCGTTTCCATGCCCGCCTGCCCGGGCCGTGGGCACGCGGCTGCAGCGCTCCAGCGTACGCGCGGGTCCACGGACGCAGGACGCCGCGCCGCTATTGCTGCGGCTCGACGCCCGCGTCCCGCAGGATCTTGGTGTAGCGCTCGACGCCCTCGCGCACGAGCGCCATCACCTGCTCGGAGGTCTCATAGCCTGGCCGGACAGAAACGCCGGCGAGTTCCAGGATTCTGTCCGCCCGCTCCTGGATCGCCTTGCGGAAGGCGGCGCCGAGCGCGGCGACCGCCGCTGGGGGCGTCGCGGCCGGGGCGAGCATGGGGAAGAACTCCTCGTGGATCAGCCCTGGCAGGCCCGCCTCCACCGCGCTCGGCACGTCCGGCAGGGCCGGGCTGCGCTCGGCCGCGGCAACCGCGAGGGCGCGCAGTCCACCCTGGCGGATCTGCCCGATCGAGGAGGCCATGGTCGGCACGCCGAAATCGACCTCGCCGGCGACAAGCGCGGCGACCGAAGGGCCGCCCCCGCGGTAATGCACCACCTCGACCTTCAGATTGGCGAGGCTGATCATCAGCTCACCGGCAACGTGCACACCGCTGCCCAAGCCGGCCGAAGCGAAGTTGTAGCGGCCGGGATTCGCCTGGATCAACGCGACGAGCTCGCCCAGGGTCCGCACCTGCAGGCGGGGATTGACCACCACCGTATGCGGCGAGAATCCGGCGACGGCGAACCCAACGAAATCGTTCACCGGGTCGTACGGCATGCGCGCAACGATCGCCGGCACCGTGGCGTGGGCGCTGTTGATCAGCACCGTATGACCATCCGGTGCGGCGCGCGCGACGTGTTCGGCGCCGATCATGCTTCCCGCGCCGGCGCGGCTTTCGATCACCACCGGCTGACCCAGCGCCGCGGCTGCCGGCTCCGCAATCAGGCGCGCGACGACGTCGTTCGACCCGCCAGGGGCGAAGGGTACGATGAGGCGGACCGGCTGGGTCGGCCGCCAGGCGGGTGAGGTCTGCGCGCGTGCGAGTGTCGGCGCGAGGGCGGCGGCGGCGGCGGCGGCAAGGATTTCGCGGCGATGCGGCATGGCTGGTCTCCCCGGCATGGATTGTTGTTCTGAGCCGAGCATACCCGGATCGGTGCCGGATTCCAGATGAACGCGCTCCGGGACGCTGGCTGCCCGACCGCACGGATGGGACCCCGGCGGCGCAGGCGGGGGGACCAGCATGGTCCCCCCAACCGTTCCTCAGACCTGGCTGGTCCAGTGGATCGGCACCCAGTCGTAACCGTTGCCGTCCTTGCGCACGTACCCCGTCGCAGGGAACGGCCAGTGGTAGCCGATGATTGGCGTGCGGTCCGCCGCCGCGCGATCGAAGAGGCGCCGGCGCGACTCCTCGGCCTTCGTCGCATCCATGTCGAACACGATGTGCCAGCCGGGATTGCGCAGGTTCACTGTCGGATGGTTCGTTACGTCGCCGAGCACGATCAGCGTGCCGTTGCCTGACTGTACCGCGTACGACGTGTGCCCCGGCGTGTGTCCGAAGGTTGGGATGCCCCGGATGCCCGGCGCGACCTCGGCGTCGCTCGCGACGCGCCTGATCCGCTCGGCCGGATAGGGGCTGAAACGCCCCTTCACCATGGACGCCGGCTGCTGCGGCGCGCGATCGCCCATCCAGAACGCCCATTCCGTCTCGGGCACGATCAGCTCGGCATTCGGAAACCGCGGCTGTCCCTCGCGGGTGACGAGGCCCGAGACGTGATCGCCGTGAAAGTGGGTGAACACGATCCGGGTGACCTGTGCCGGCGCGATCCCGGCGGCCTGCATGTTGTCCCACATCGTGCCGGCGGTCTGGGCGAGCAGCCCGCCCGTGCCGGTGTCGAACAGGATCAGTTCCCGTCCGGTGTTCACGAAGGTGATGTTGAAGGTGATGTCGAGATGCCCAGCCGGCAGGAAGTCGCGCTGGAGCGCCGCCTCCACTGCCGCCTTGTCGGCATTGCGCACGAAGCCCTCACCGGGGTTGGGGCGGCGGTTGATGCCGTCGTTCACCACCGTGACCTCATTGTCGCCGACCTTCATCCGGTAGAACCCAGGCGCCTGGCGGCCGGCCTGCGGTGCCTGTGCGCGCACGGGCGTGGCGGCCAGCAGCGCCGGCGCGGCGAGCGTTGCGGCACCGGCGGCGAGCATGCGACGTCGATCGAGGCTCATGTGTTCCTCCCCTCGATTGTTGCGGACCAAGGAAATGGATAGGCCAGAACCGGCCGTCGCGCTGCGCACGCCCGCGTGATCGGCCGGGTTGCGGAAGCAGCGCGTCCGGCCCATCTCTCCGGCCTGACGGAGGAGCAGACCATGCCGCGCGATGGCGAGGACAGGCGGGCAAGAAACGTTCTGGGTGGGCCGCTGAGGGCGTGCTCGCACGACCCGCTGACCGGCTGGCTGCGCGACGGGTGCTGCAACACCGACCAGCACGATCTCGGCCTGCACACGGTCTGTGCACTGATGACCGAGGAGTTCCTCGTCTTCAGCCGGAGCCGCGGCAACGACCTCTCCACCCCGCGCCCGGAGTTCGGCTTCCCCGGGCTGAGGCCGGGCGACCGCTGGTGCCTGTGCGCCGCGCGCTGGCAGGAAGCGCTGGACGCGGGCCGCGCGCCGCGCGTGGTACTCGCGGCGACGCATGTCAACACGCTCGCGGTCTGTTCGCTGATCGACCTGAAGGCCCACGCCGCCGATCAGGCGTGAGCCGTGCCGTCATGTGATGTCGGCGACAGCGATCCGGCGCACCCCGGCCCCCTGCATCTCCGTCCACGATCTCACGAGGCTGCCGTCCAGGTCGATGCCGGGGCAGGCATCCTCGATCACCGAGGTCGCGAGCCCGAAGCGGCGCGCATCCAGCGCGGTCCAGGCGACGCAGAAATCGGTGGCAAGCCCGCACACATGCACCGTGCGGATGCCGCGGCTGGCCAGATACCCGTCCAGCCCGGTGCGCGTGGTGCGGTCGGCCTCCAGGAAACCCGAGTAGCTGTCCACCTCGCGGCGATAGCCCTTGCGCACGATCATCTGCGCGTGGGGGATCTCGAGCCCGGGCGCGAACTCGGCGTCGCGCGTGCCCATCACGCAGTGATCGGGCCAGAGGATCTGCGGGCCGTAGGGCATCTGCACGGTCTCGAACGGCTTTCTGCCGGGATGGGAACTCGCGAAGGAGAGATGGCCCGGGGTGTGCCAGTCCTGGGTCAGCACGACGTTGAAGTAGCGCCGCGCGAGATCGTTGATGATCGGCACCACCTCGTCGCCCTTCGGCACCGCGAGGTTGCCGCCGGGCAGGAACCCGACCTGGACATCGACCACGATCAGGGCGGTGTCGGCACCGGGCTTCTCGGTGGCCGCGACGCTGTTGGAGGCGAGCACCACCGGGGCTGCCGCAGCGGCCGCGGCGACGACGCGACGTGTGGTTGGCATGGTGGCTCTCCCGCTTGGGTCGTGCGCGCCAGGGTACCGGGTCGCAGCAGGGGGCGGCAACCGCCGGGCGGGAGCGCTATCCTGGCGACGGACGCACCAGGGAGACGGGCGATGCGGCTTTCCGGCATGAACCACGTGACGATCAACTGCGCGCCGGCGGACCTCGCCGGAATGCGCGACTTCTACGTTGCCGCCCTCGGGCTGACCGAGGGCCGGCGCCCGGATTTCAGCTTCCCCGGGCACTGGCTCTATCTCGACGGACGACCGGTGGTGCACCTTGCCGGGCGGGCCGCGATCGCGCCCGGCACGCGGGCGCCGTCGCGCGGCGGGGCAGGGTTTGATCACGTCGCGTTCACCGCCGAAGGGCTGGAGGCGGCACGGACACGGCTCGATGAGGCGCGGATCGGCTACGAGGAGGCGCCGGTGCCCGGCTTCCCGCTGCACCAGATCTTCCTGACCGACCCGCTCGGCCAGCGGATCGAACTCACCTTCCAGGTCGGCGGCTGAACGGCCGCATCACGCCGCGCGCGTGCGGTCCGCCGCCGCTGCGGGGGTGGCGGCCGCACCCTCGGCGTGGGTGACGGTGACGACCAGCGCCACGCCCGCCTGGGTCGCCTTCACCGACTTGGCCCCCTGGCGCGGCAGACGGATGCCGCTCCGCATGCAGGCGCGGATCAGCGCCGCCGCGACCTCCACCGCCTCCATCACCACCTGGCCGCGCTGGGCCCCCTCGGGCGAGGCGATCTCGACCGTGAGCTGCACCGGATCCGCGCGCGAGACGGTCGCCGCGACCACGGTGCCCGCGACCGGCGGCGGCTGGCTCTGAGGCTGGCGCGCGTTCACCTCGATCAGCCGCACCTGCAGGGCGGCGCGCAGGGCAGGCGCGTCGAACCGGACCTCGCGGTACTCGGAAATGGGCATGGGGGGACCTCTCGCTGCCGTCCACCAAGCCTACCGGGGCAGGGGTTGCCGAGGCGTGAAGATCAGCGGCGTGCCGAAACGAGCGCCGCGGCAAGCAGGACGAGCCCCAGCAGGACCTTGAGCATGTCCGAGGGCGCGATCGCCGCGAGTGCAGCGCCGATCGCCGCCCCGGCCACGCTGCCCGCCCCCATCGGCAGGGCGATCCGGGCGGCGTGGTCGCGCGGCGGCAGCCGGCCGAGCCGGCGGTAGCGGACCAGCGCCGCGCCCACGATCACGATCGAGATGGCGAGACTCGCGCTGCCGGCGGGCTTCACCTCCAGGCCGTGGATGAACACCAGGGTGGGGATCAGCAGCTCGCCGCCCGCGACGCCGAGCAGGGTGGCGACCAGCCCGATCGCGGCGCCGAGCGCGAACCCAGTCCCGGCCCGCGGCAGCGCGGCGTCCGGCAGGAGGTCGAGCCGCAGTCCTGCGCCGGCAACCCCCTCCGCGATCAGCAGGAAGCCGATCCCGACCAGCAGCACCACGATCGCCTGGTGGAGCCGGTGGTCCGGGAGCCGCGCCACCAGCCCCGCGCCCGCGAGCGCCGCGGCCAGCCCGCCCGCGGTCAGTACGGCGATGTCGGCGAGGTGGGGACCCAGCGAGGCGAGGCTGAGGGTGCCGGCGCGGAACGCGAACGAGGCAACCAGCGTGACGATGCTGATCACCGAATTGAGTGGCACCACCTGCCCTGGCGTGAGGCCGAAGCGGCGCAGCAGCACGGGAATGCGGAACTCGCCGCCGCCGAGCCCGATCAGCCCGCCGAGCAGCCCGACCGGCACGCCCCAGGCGGCCGCCTCGGCCGGGCTTCTCATGCGCGCAGCACGCCTACCGACTTCACGAGCGCGAACACCGGCGCGCCCTCGGCCAGCCCCAGCCGCGCCACCGCATCCGCCGTCACCTGGGCGAGCAGCGTCGCCTCGCGCACGCGCACTGCGACGATCGCGAGCGCCGACGCGTGCCCCGGAGAGATCGCGGCGACACGGCCCGCGAGGATGTTGTGCACGCTGATCCCCCGCGGCGCCTCCGTCGCGAGCGATACCTCGCGCGCGGGGATGCGCAGCCGGATGCGCGTGCCGGGTGCCGTATCGAGCTCCGGCGCGAACAGCGTGCCGCCCGGGAATGCGATCCGCGTCAGCCCTCGCTCCGGCAGATGCGCCTCGACCGCAGCATCGAACACTGCGCCCGCCCCCTCCTGCACGGCGAGCGGCAGGCGCGGATCGGCGGCGAGGTCGGCGATCGGGCCTGCGGCGACCAGCCGGCCCTGGTCGAGCAGCACCAGCGAGTCGGCCAGCCGCGAGACCTCGGCCCAGTCATGCGTGACATAGAGCACCGGGAGACGGACCGTGTCGCGCAGCCGCTCCAGGAACGGCAGCACCTCCAGCTTCCGCGCCGCGTCGAGGCTGGCCAGCGGCTCGTCCATCAGCAGCAGCCGCGGCTGGGCGAGCAGGGCGCGGCCGACCGCCACGCGCTGGCGCTCGCCGCCCGAGAGGGTGTGCGGCCGCCGGCGCTGCAGGTGCCCGATCCCCAGCATCGCCACCACCGGATCGAAGCCGATCGCGTGCTCGCCGCGCGGCGCGCGGTTCAGCCCGTAGCGAAGATTCGCCTCCACCGAGAGATGCGGGAACAGCCGCGCGTCCTGGAACACCAGGCCGATGCGGCGCCGTTCCGGGGCCAGTACGGTCCGCGCCGCGCCATCGACGAAGGTGACGCCATCGACGGCGATCCGCCCCGCCTCCGGCCGGAGCAGACCCGCGACCGCGCGGACGATCGTGCTCTTGCCCGATCCGGAGGGGCCGAACAGGGCGGTAACCCCCGGCGAGGGCGACTCGAAGGCCACGTCCAGCAGGAACGCGCCCTGGCGGTGACGGATCGCGACCGAGAGGCTCACCGCCCCAGCCAGAGCCGGACGCGGCGGGCGATCAGCTCCGCGGCGACCAGGCCGAGCAGCGCGAGGGTGAAGGAGATGGCCGCGAGCCTCGCCGCCATCGCCTCGCCGCCCGGGGTCTGGACGGCGGTGTAGATCGCGAGCGTCAGGGTCTGTGTCTCACCCGGAATGTTCGAGACGAAGGTGATCACCGCGCCGAACTCGCCGAGCCCGGCGGCGAAGGCGATGATGGCGCCGGCGAGGATGCCGGGCGCCATCAGCGGCAGCGTGATGGTGAGGAAGCGGTCGAGCGGGCCCGCGCCGAGCGTGCGCGCCGCCTCCTCGAGCCCACGATCGACCGCCTCGACCGAGAGCCGGATCGCCCGGACCATCAGCGGGAACCCGGTTACCGCGGTCGCGAGCGCCGCACCCTCGGCGGTGAAGACGAGCCGCACGCCGAACCAGGCATCCAGCAGCCGCCCGAGCGGCCCCTGCGCGCCGAACAGCATCAAGAGCGCCCAGCCCACCACCACCGGCGGCATCACCAGCGGCAGATGCACGAACGCATCGAACAGCGTCCTGCCGGGAAAGCGGACGCGCGCGAGCAGCACCGCGACGAGGATCGCCACCGGCAGGGAGACAATGACCGCGCGGCTCGCGACCCAGAGGCTGAGCCGGATCGCGCTCCACTCCTCGGCCGTCAGGGCGTCCACACGGCTATTCCTGAAGCGAGAACCCGAACCGCTTCCAGGTCGCCCGCGCCTCCCGGCCGGTCAGGAACACGAGGACGGCGCGCGCCTCCGCCGTGTCGCCGCGCCGCGTGAGCGCGAACGGGTAGGAGATCGGCGCGTGGCTGTCGGCAGGGAATGTGCCGATGACCCGCACAGCCTGCGAGGCTGCCGCATCGGTGCCGTACACGATGCCGAGCGGCGCATCGCCGCGCTCGACGAACAGCAGCGCCGCGCGGACGTTGTCGGCGCGGGCGAGGCGCGGGTTCGCGATCTCCCACAGCCCAAGCGCCTCCAGCGCCTGCTGCGCGTAGCGTCCGACCGGCACATGGGCGGGATCCCCGGTGGCGATGCGTCCCTGGGGGCCGAGCAGCGCGGCCAGATCGAGGCCGCGCCGGATCGACACCTCGGCCTGGGCGGACGATGCCGGCGCGATCAGCACCAGTGTGTTGCCGAGCATGCTGGTGCGGCTCGCCGGCAGGATCAGATTCCGTTCAGCGAGATAGTCCATCCAGCGCTCATCCGCCGAGGCGAAGATCTGCGCCCCTGCGCCCTGCTCGATCTGGCGTGCGAGCGTGGAGGAGGCCGCGAAGGAGAACCGGATGGCGTCCTGTCCGGCGGCCTGCCACTGCGCGCCAAGGGCCTGCAGGGCGTTGGTCAGGCTCGCGGCGGCGAACACGGTCACCTCGGTTGCCGTCGCGGCGGATGGAGTGGCCAGTACGGCGAGGGCGATCAGGCCACGGCGGAGCAGAGCACGCATCGCAGGTCTCCTGTGATATGGTCTGATGAAAATATTTCTGTTCGGCGCGATTTGGCAAGCCGGCAGGTTCGTGATCCGATGCGCCATGCCGCGCGCTTCTCCGCTCCGCCTGTTCCTGCGCCTCGAACTCGGCCCCGACATCGCGATCGGACCCGGCAAGGCCGACCTGCTGGCGGGCATCGCCGAGACGGGCTCGATCGCTGCCGCAGCCCGACGGATGGGCATGAGCTACAAGCGCGCCTGGCTGCTGGTCGAGACCATGAACGGCTGCTTCCGCGAGCCGCTGGTGCTCTCCGCGCGCGGCGGCCGTGGCGCCGGCGGGGCGCGGCTGACGGCCGAGGGCGAGGCCGTGCTGGCCGCGTATCGTTCGCTCCAGGCCGATGCGGAGAAGGCCGCAGCCCCGCACGCCCGCGTCATTGCCCGTCTGGCGCGATCGCCCCGCCCGCGCCCATAATCGCTCTCCAAGGGTGGAGGAGACGATGGAAGGCGGCATGGACGGCGGGCGGTCAGCGAAGGTGACGGCCGAGGAGGCCCTGCAACTGCACGCCATGGGGCGGCCGGGCAAGCTCGAAATACGCCTCACCAAGCCGCTGACGACCGCGCGCGATCTCTCGCTCGCCTACTCGCCCGGCGTCGCGGTGCCCTGCCAGCACATCGCCGGGAACCCGTCGCTGGCCTACGACTACACCGCCAAGGGCAACATGGTGGCGGTGGTCTCCAACGGCACCGCGGTGCTGGGCCTGGGCAATCTCGGCGCACTCGCCTCCAAGCCGGTGATGGAGGGCAAGGCGGTGCTGTTCAAGCGCTTCGCCGACGTCGATTCGATCGATCTCTGCATCGACACCGAGGACGTCGATGCCTTCGTCGCTGCGGTGCGTCATCTCGGCCCCAGCTTCGGCGGCATCAATCTTGAGGACATCAAGGCGCCCGAGTGCTTCATCATCGAGCAGCGGCTGCGCGAGCTGATGGACATCCCGGTGTTCCACGACGACCAGCACGGCACCGCGATCGTCGCCGCGGCCGGGCTGATCAACGCGGCCCACCTGACCGGCCGCTCGCTCGCCGAGATGACGCTGGTGATCAATGGCGCGGGCTCGGCCGGCATCGCCTGCGCGGAACTGCTCAAGGCGATGGGCATGCGCCCGAACAACGTGCTGCTCTGCGACACCAAGGGTGTGATCTGGGAGGGCCGCAGCGAGGGCATGAACCAGTGGAAATCGGCGCACGCGGCCGACACCGAGGCCCGCACGCTCGCCGAGGCACTGGAGGGAGCTGATGCGTTCTTCGGGCTCAGCCAGGCGGGCGCGATGACGCAGGCGATGGTCCGCTCGATGGGCAACAGCCCGATCATCTTCGCGATGGCGAACCCCGATCCCGAGATCACGCCCGAGGAGGCGCGCGCGGCGCGGGCGGACGCGATCGTGGCGACGGGCCGGTCGGACTACCCGAACCAGGTCAACAACGTCCTCGGCTTTCCCTACATCTTCCGCGGCGCGCTGGATGTGCGCGCCTCCACCATCAACGAGCCGATGAAGATCGCTGCGGCCGAGGCGCTCGCCGCGCTGGCGCGCGAGGACGTGCCCGACGAGCTCGACGCCGCCTCCGCCGCCGGCGGCAAGCGGCTGAAATACGGGCCGGACTACATCCTGCCGCTACCCTTCGACCCGCGCCTGATCAGCCGCGTGCCGCCGGCGGTGGCGAAGGCGGCGATCGACAGCGGTGTCGCGCGCCGCCCGATCAGCGACCTGCGGCGCTACGCGCGCGACCTCACGGCCAAGCTCGACCCCACGGGCGCGGTGCTGGATGCGATCCTGGAGGCGGTGCGTGCCAATCCGCGCCGGGTGGTGTTCGCCGAGGGCGAGGAGGAGAAGACCATTCGCGCCGCGATCGCCTATCGCAATGCGGGCTATGGCACGCCCGTGCTGATCGGCCGGGAGGAGCGCGTGTTCGACACGCTGAACGCGCTGGGCATCGACGGGTCGGACGGGATCGAGGTGCACAACGCGCGGCTCTCGGGGACGAACCGCACATACGCCGACTACCTCTATGCGCGGCTCCAGCGGCGCGGCTTCCTGTTCCGCGACTGCCAGCGGCTGGTCAACCAGGACCGCAACGTCTTCGCCGCCTGCATGGTGGCCTGCGGCGACGCCGACGCGCTGGTGACGGGACTGTCGCGCTCCTATTCCGTCAGCCTGGAGGGCGTGCGCCTCGCGATCGATCCGGCGCCCGGGCATCTGCTGTTCGGCATCTCGCTGCTGCTGACCAGCCAGGGCACGGTGCTGGTCGCCGACACCGCGATCCACGAGCGGCCCGGGGCGGCCGAGCTCGCCGCGATCGCCAAGGCCGCGGCGGCCGCGGCGAGGCGCATCGGCCGCGAGCCGCGCGTGGCGTTCCTGTCCTTCTCCACCTTCGGCGACCCCAAGGGCTCGATCCCGGAGAGCATCCGCGAGGCGGTCGCGCTGCTGGACACGACCGAACAGGACTTCGAGTACGACGGCGAGATGGCGGCCGATGTCGCGCTCGACCCTGCGCTCCAGGCGCTCTACCCGTTCTGCCGGCTGAACGGGGCCGCGAACGTGCTGGTGATGCCCGGGCTGCACGCCGCGCACATTCTGACCCGCGCGCTGCCGCGGCTCTCCTCGGCCACCGTGATCGGGCCGATCCTGCAGGGGCTTTCGCGCCCGGTGCAGGTCGTGCCGCTCGATGCACCCTCCAGCACGATCGTGCTGATGGCCGGGCTTGCCGCCTACCAGAGCCTCGCGCGATAACCGCCGCGTGGCGCATATCGAGGAGATCCCTGAGCCGACGCGCAGCCACGTCGTCGCGCTTGACTGCCCGCGCTTCGAGGCCGAGCCCTGGGTGCGGCCGCCGCCGCTCGCGCGGGCCCGCGTCGCGATCCTGACCAGCGCGGCGCTGCATCCGCGCGATGCGCCGCCCTTTCCCGCCGGCAGCGCGGAGGCGCGACTGCTCGCGGATGCGCTCGATCCGGCCGCCCTGATCATGAGCCACGTGTCGATCAACTTCGACCGCACCGGCTTCCAGCGCGACCTGAACGTCGTCTATCCGACCGACCGGCTGCGCGGGCTTGCGGCAACGGGCGTGATCGGCGCCGCCGCGTCGACGCACTTTTCCGTCATGGGCTCCACCGACCCCCGCGGGATGGAGGCCACGGCCGACCAGGTGGTCGGCCAGGCGCGCCAGGACCGTACCGACGCGGTGCTGCTCGTTCCGGTCTGACCGTTCTGCACGCGCGCCGTGAGCGCGCTTGCCCACATGATCGAGGCGCGCGGCATCGCCACCGTGGTGATCGGTCTGGTGCGTCCGCATCTGGAAACGATCCGGCCGCCGCGCGCGCTGTTCGTGCCGTTCGAGCTCGGCCGCCCGCTCGGCGAACCGGAGGACGCCGCCTTCCAGACGCGCGTGCTGACAGCCGCGCTCGCCTTGCTGGAACGCGGCGACGGCCCGGTGGCCCTCGATGACTTCGCCGAGCCTGCGCCGGGCGCGGCCGACAACGTCGCGTGGCGCCCGCCCTTCGAGGCTGACGGGCGCGATCTCGCCGGCGAGATCGCGATCGCGCTGCCGCTCTGGCGCGCGGCGACGGCGCGGCGCGGCCGCACCACGGTGGGCGTGAGCCGCCTGCCGCCCGCGGCATGGCCCGGGCTGATCGCGGCGATGCTGGCGGACGACCCGCCCCATCCGGGCGCGTCGCTCGCGCTGCGCCACGTCGCCGACGACCTGAAGGCGCTGTACGGCGAGGCCGCGCAGCCGCCCGGCGCGCCGGCGCCCTCCAGCCGCCAGCTGAACCGCTGGCTGTTCGGCGCCACAGCCGCGGGGCGGATGCTGGTGGCGCTGCGCGAGGCGGGCACGAACGGCGGCAACGAGGCGCTGCGCACCGTTGCGCGCTTCATGGTGCCGGTGCCATACCTGCCGCCGTCGTGACGAACCGCGCCGCACCGACTGGCCGCGGCAGGATGCCTGGGGGAACCGTCGATGTTCACACGCCGCACACTCGGCGCGCTCGCCGCCGCAGCGCTCGCCCGCCCCGCGCTCGCGCAGCCCTGGCCGCCGCGCGACCTGACGGGGATCATCATGTGGGGCGCGGGCGGCGCCACCGACGTGGTCGCGCGCGCGCTCACCCCGCATGTCGAGGCCGCGCTCGGCGCCAAGATCGTGCTCCAGAACCGCCCCGGCGGCGTCGGCGCGATCGCCACCCAGGCCGTGCACGCGGCACAGCCCGACGGGCTGACCCTGCTGTACGGTGCGGAGAACCCGCAGCTCCACAAGGTGCTCGGGCTGGCGCAGATCGACTATGGCGACTTCTTCCCGGTCAACGTGATCGCGCGTGGGGTCGGCGTGATCGTCGCGAACACGAGCAAGCCCTGGCCCAGCCTGAAGGCGCTGGTGGACGAGATCACCGCCAACCCGGGCCGCGTGCGCATGGGTGCGACCGGCCCCGGCGGGCTGCCGCACGTGATCGGTGCGATGCTCAACGCGGTCACGCCGGTGCGCGTGATCGCCGTGCCGTTCGACGGCGAAGGCCCCGGGCTGACCGCGCTCCAGGGCGGGCATGTCGATTTCATGCCGGTCGGTGTCGCCGCTGCGGCCGAGCATATCCGCGCGGGCCGCGTGAGGCCGCTCGCGGTGGTCAATCCCGGGCCGGTCCCGACGCTGCCCGATGTTGCACCGGTGACCGCCGATCTCCCTGATTTCGCGCGCTACCTGCCCTGGGGGCCGTTCTATGGCGTGTGGGTGAAGCGCGACACGCCGGCGCCGGTGCGTGCGCGCCTGGTCGACGCGTTCCGCACCGGCGCGTCCAATCCCGCCTTTGCCGAGCTGATGGCACGCAACGGCAACATCATGATGAACATCGCCGGCGACGAGGCCGATGCGTTCCTCAAGCGTTGGCAGTCGGTCACGTCCTGGCTGCTCCAGGATGCGGGGGCGGCACGGCGCTCGCCGGAGGAGTTCGGCATCCCGCGCCCATGACGAGACGTGGCTGAGCGGAGTGCGCGGCCGGGCGAGCGGCTGCTCCCCTGGACCCTGCTCGCCGCATCCGCGGTGGTCGTTGTTGAGGGCTACCGGCTGGATGGGCTTGCCTCACCCTCCGCCGCCGGCACGTTCCCGCTGCTCGCCGGCGCGGTGATGGCCGGCTCCTGCGCGGCGATCGCGCTCGCGCCGCGCCGCGCTGCCGGGGACGCGCTGCCGATGCTGCCGCTGCGGGTCGCCGCCGTGATGGCGCTTCTGGTCGCGCTCGTCGCGGCGATGCCGGTGGCCGGGTTCCACCTCGCTGGCTTCGCATTCCTGGCCGTCGCGATCCGGCTGGTGCGCGGGCACGGCACGCTCGTCGCTCTGCTCGTCGCCACGCTCTCGGTCGCCGCCGTGCACGTCGTGTTCCGCCTCGCCTTCACCGTGCTGCTGCCCGAGGGCACGCTCTGGCGATGATGCCGGATCACCTGCTGATGTCCTGGCTCGATCCGGCGCTGTTCGCCGCGACCGCGCTCGGCACCCTCGCCGGGATCTGGATCGGCGCCATCCCGGGGCTGTCGGTGACGATGGCGGTGTCGATCCTCGTCTCCTTCACCTTCGCCTGGCCGCTCGAGCCCGCGCTCGCGCTGATGGCGGGCGTGTTCACCGGCGGCGTCTATGGCGGCTCGCGCAGCGCGATCCTGCTGAACATCCCCGGCGGGCCCGCCGCGATCGCGACCGCGCTCGACGGCTACCCGATGGCCAAGCGCGGCGATGCGGGGGCGGCGATCGGGCTGACGACGCTCGCCTCCTTCCTCGGCGGGCTGATCGGAGTCGCCGCGCTCGCGCTCGGCGCGCCGGCGATCGCCGAGGTCGCGATCCTGTTCGCCCCGCGCGACTACCTGCTGCTGGCCGTGCTCGGCCTGCTTCTGGTCGGCAGCCTGTCGGGCGAGTCGCTGGCGAAGGGGCTGTTCGCGGCCGGGCTCGGCGTCACGCTCGGCCTGGTCGGCCTCGATCCGATGACCGCCGAGCCGCGCTTCACCTACGGCTCGGTCGAGCTGCTCGGCGGCATTCCCTACATCGCCGCAATGATCGGCTTCTTCGGCGCGGCCGAGGCGCTGGCGCAGCTTCGCCTGCCCGATGCCGAGAAGGTGCGCCAGCGCATCGGCCGCATCGTGCCGGCGCGCGCGACCCTGCTGCGCCACCTGCCGCTCGCGCTGCGCTGCTCCGGCATCGGCGTGGTGATCGGCGCGCTGCCGGGCACGGGCGGCGACATCGCCGCGCTGATGGCCTATGACCACGCGCGCCGCTCGACGCGCGCGCCGGCGCATCCCTTCGGCAGCGGCGCCGAGGAGGGCGTGATCGCGCCCGAGGCCGCGAACAACGCGGCGGTCGGCGGCGCCTATGTGCCGATGCTGACCCTCGGCATCCCGGGCGATGCCGTCACCGCGGTGCTGATCGGCGCGCTGTTCGTGCACGGGCTGAAGCCCGGGCCGATGCTGATGATCGAGACGCCGCACCTGTTCTGGTTCACGGTCGGCAACCTGCTGCTCGCGAATCTCGCGCTGCTGGCGTTCGGCCTCGCCGGCGCGCGCGCCTTCGCCCGCGTCGCCGAGGTGCCCCGCGCCGTGCTGGTGCCGCTGATCCTGGTGCTCTGCGTGGTCGGCACCTTCGCGATCCGCAACAGCCTGACCGACGTGTGGTGGATGCTCGGCTTCGGGATCACAGGGTACGGGCTCAGGCTGTACGGGTTCCAGCCGGGACCGATCATCCTCGGCATGATCCTCGGCCCGCTGATGGACGCGTCCTGGCGCCGCGCGGTCATCGCTGCGGGGGATGATGTGCTGCAAGCGGCCGCTGACGCCACCCAATCCGTCATCTCGCTCGTGCTGATCGCCACGATCGCCTTGATCGCTCTCAGATCGTTCTTTAGGGGGAAAGGGCCATTGGCCCTCTCCCCCTGACCCCCCTCTCCCGCTACACCACCGGCAGCCACAGCACGTCGTCGATCGTCCGCGCGCCCGACGCCAGCATCGCCAGACGGTCGAACCCCAAAGCGATGCCCGCGCAGGGCGGCAGGCCGTGCTCCAGCGCGGCGAGGAAATTCTCGTCCGGCACCCGATCCTCGCCGGTCGCGGCCCAGCGCTCCGCGCGCCACGCGGCGAACCGCGCGCGCTGCTCAGCCGGATCGGTCAGCTCCTCATAGGCGTTCGCGAGCTCAACCCCCGCCGCGAACAGCTCGAACCGGAGCGCCACGCGCGGCTCCGATGGATCGCGCCGCGACAGCGCCGCCTCGGAGACCGGCCAGTGCGTCAGGAACGCCGGCGCGTCCCGTCCGATCGCCGGCTCCACTCGCTCCAGCAGCAGGCGGAAGAACACGTCCTGCCAGGTCTCGCCCGGCCGCACGGCGATCCCCGCCGCGCAGGCGAGCGCCGCCGCATCGCCCGCACTCGCCAGCACATCCACGCCGACCAACCGGTCGAACGCCTCCGCGACCGTGATCCGCGCGAACGGCCGGTCCGTCGGGACAACGGCGTCGCCGCGCCGCAACCCGTCCGGGCAGACAGCGCGGATCAGCGCCTCGGTCTCGTCCATCAGTCCGGCAAGATCGGCGCCTGGGCGGTACCACTCCAGCAGGGTGAACTCGGGCTGGTGGTTCGGCCCGGCCTCGCCGTTGCGGAAGGCGCGGGCGAACTGGAAGATCGGGCCCGCCCCACCGGCGAGCAGCGTCTTCATCGCGAACTCGGGGCTGAACTGGAGGTACAGCGCGCGCGCCTCCTCCCCGAGCTTTGCCGCATAGCGCGTCGCGAAGGGATCGAGGTTCGGCTCCATCCCCGGACAGGGTTGAAGCACCGGCGTCTCGACCTCGGTATAGCCGCGTGCGGCGAGGAACGCCGCCACCTCCGCGCGCAGCCGGGCGCGCCGGCGCAGGAACGGCAGACGCGCGGCAAGCCGCTCGGGATGCCAGGGGCGGTGCATGGGGCCGCAAACCCCACAAATCCGCGCCTGTCAACGCAACCTTAACCATAGTATCGCATGTCTGGGGTCCCACCGATCAGGGCGAGGCCCATGCTGACCCGTCGCTTCAGTCGCGTGCTTGTCGGCGTGGGCCTGCTGGGCGCCGCCGGCTACGCCTTCGCTCCGCATCTCTCGAACCGCATCTCCACCGCGGCCGTAGTCAACAGCGAGGTGATTCGCATCATCGCGCCGATCGACGGTGTCGCGGATGACCGTCTGCCAGGGCCCGGGGTCATGCTGGCCGCGGGCGGCTCCCGTCCGGTGGTCCGCCGCCTCGTCGTCGAGGACCGCGAGCGCCATCGCCTCGCCCATGATCTCGCGCTCGTCCGTGCCCAGATTGTGGAGGCGCGCCATGGTCTCGTCCAGCTCGACGCGCAGGACGCCGAGCTCGCCCGCCGTGGCGCCCTCTACCACGAGGCGACGCGCGAAAAGCTGGCCACCGAGATCGCCGAGACGCGCGCCGGGCACGCCGGCGCGCTGGCCGCAGCCGCGCAGGCGCGCGCCGAGCTCGACCACGTGCTGACGCTGCGCGCCGCGCGGCATGTCGCCCAGGTGCGCGTGGAGACCGCCGAGGCCGCGCTGCGCCAGGCCGAGGCGGCCGCCGAGGTGCTCGTGGCCCGGCTCGCGGGGTTGCACGTCGAACACCGCGCCGCGCTCGCCGGTGTGCACCTGCGCGACGGCCACAACGACGTCCCCTACAGCGTGCAGCAGCGCGACCGGGTGATGCTCCAGCGCCAGGTGCTGACCGAGCGGCTCGCCGAGGCGCGGGCGCGCGAGTCGGCCCTCGCCGCCGCGCTCGCGGCCGAGGAGGCGGCACGGCTGGACCGTGACCGGTACGATCTCGCGCTGGGTCACGCCGCGATCGTGTGGGAGCGCCACGCCACGCCCGGCGCGCCGGTGAAGCCGGGCGAAGTGCTGCTCGACCTGGTCCGCTGCGACGACCTGTTCGTCGAGGTGGCGCTGCCGGATACCGCCTTCGGCGCGCTCGCCTCCGGCGATCCGGCGCATGTGCGCCTGCGCGGCGGGATCGAACTCCAGGGCTCGATCCGCTCGATCCGCGGGGCCGGCGCGCGCAGCCGCAAGACCCTGCTCGCGGCCGAGCGTCCGGCCGAGCACGGCGCGCGCCTCACCGTCGAGGTCGCCCTGCCCGCCGACGCGTCGCACCTGATGGCGCCCGAGGGCGAAGGGGGGTTCTGCGGCATCGGCCGGCTCGCGGAGGTCAGCTTCCCGGCCGACTTCAATCCGTTCGGGGCAGAGGTCGCCGCCCGGTTCGGCGGCATCACCCGCGCGCTGCGCGACGCCGCCGGCTGGGCCGTCGAAGTGGCTGCCAGGCTTGGCGCCTCCGCCCGGGCCGAGACCGCCGGTACCCGGTAGCCCTGCGCTCCGCATGATCCTCGACATCCCGCGCGAGGCGTTCTGGCCGCTGCTCGCGCTGGTGGGGCTGCTGTTCCTGGTCAAGGGCGCGGCGAGCGACCGACTCGCCCGCGTCCTGCTGCCCGCCGCGATCGGGCTGATCGTCGCGCACTACCTTGCCTGGCGCTTTGCAGCCACGCTCGACGGGCCCGGGATCACCGGGCTCGACCACGTGTTCATCCATGGCTTCCTCGCGGTCGAGCTGCTGGCCCTCGCCGACGGCATGATCCTGATGCTGCTGCTCTCGCGCCGACGCGACAACAGCGCGGACGCCGACCGGCACGAACGCCGTCTCGCCGCCACGGACCCGGCCGCGCTGCCGGCGGTCGACGTATTCGTCGCGACCTACAACGAGCCGATCGAGGTGCTGGAGCGCACCATCGTGGGTGCGCTGGCGCTGGACTGGCCCTCCGTGCGCGTCTGGGTGCTGGATGACGGGCGGCGCGACTGGCTGCGCGCCTGGTGTGCGCGCAAGGGCTTGGGCTATCTGACGCGGCCCGACAACCGTGGTGCGAAGGCGGGCAACATCAACGCCGCGCTCAGGCGCACCGACGCGCCGTTCGTGCTGGTGCTGGACGCGGATTTCGTGCCGCGTGCCAACTTCCTCCGCCGCACCATGGGGTTCTTCGACGATCCCCGCGTGGGCATCGTCCAGGCGCCGCACCGCTTCTTCAATCCTGACCCGATGCAGCAGAACCTGTCGGTGCATCGCGTGCTGCCCGACGACCAGCGCCTGTTCTTCGACGTGATCATGCCGGCGCGCGATGCCTGGAACGCCGCGTTCTGCTGCGGCTCGAACGGCGTGATCCGGCGCGCGGCACTCGCCGAGGTGGGCGGGCAGCTCCCCACAGGCTCGATCACCGAAGACATGCTGCTGACGCTGGTGCTGCTCAGGAGGGGCTACGTCACGCGCTACCTGAACGAGACGCTGGCCCTGGGGCTGGCTCCCGAGTCCACCGATGCGTTCTTCGTGCAGCGCGCGCGCTGGGCGCGCGGCGCGATCCAGATCCTCTATCTGCGCGACGGGCCGTTCGGCCCCGGCCTGTCGCTGCTGCACCGGCTGTTCTTCCTGCCGACGCATTGGCTCTCGGGCAGCCTGGTGCAGGCGGCCGCGCTGATCGCCCCGGTGCTGTTCATGCTGACCGGCATCGTGCCGATCGCGAATGTCGGCGTGCCCGAGGTGCTGATGTACCAGCTGCCGGTGGTGATGGGCTACATGGGCGCGCTGCAGATCCTTTCGCGCGGCGCCTATCACCCGCTCGCCGCGGTAGTGCTCAGCGCGTTCTCGGCGTTCCGGCTGCTGCCTGCCGTGCTGACGACGCTGATCCGCCCGCGCGGTCATGCCTTCCGGGTCACGCCCAAGGGGCGCGCCGCGCATGGCGGGGGGCACGACCGGCTCATCGTCGCCGGCGCGGGGTTGCTGATCGTGGCGACCACGGTGGGGCTGGTGCTGAATGCGGTGCCGGACTGGCGCATCGTCGAGCGCGCCGCGCTGATCCCGGTGGTCGCCGGCTGGTCGGTCGCCAACGCGGTCGTGCTGCTGCTGGTGGTGGTGCTGGCAATCTCCCGCCCGCCCCAGCGCGACGAGGAGCGGTTTGCGATGGGCGACGAACCGGCGGCCGTCGTCATCGGTGGGACGCGAAGAGGCGGGGTGCTAGTGGATCTGAGCCTCACCGGCGCGCTGCTTCGCGCCGACGGCCCGTGCCCGGCGCGAGGCGACGACCGCGTCACGGTGGAGATCACGGGCGTGCCGGCGATCGAGGCCTCGGTGGTCGGTCTGCGGCCCGCCGGGATCGCGCTCCGCTTCGATGCGCCGGACGAGGCAGCGCGCGAGGCGCTGATCCGACGGCTGTTCTCCGAGGCGCACGAGCCGGTGACCGTCGCAGCGCCGCACGAGAGCACGGTGATGGTGCTGCTCGCGCGGCTGCTGCTGCCCGCGCCCAGGCCCGCCTGACGGATCAGGCACGGCAGCGGGTGTGGCGCCGCGGACTGCGGCGCGAAACCGAAGCCCGACCGCGGCGACGCCCTGTGCCGAACCCGCGAACCCGTCAGCCGAACCGCGTGCCGGTGGCCGCCGCCGGGTTCTGCGCGAACGCCTTGTAGGTGCAGCTCTTCCAGTCCTTGTGCGCGCCCGCGAACGGCACCTTGTAGAGCCAGAGCATTACCGGCGTCTTGGACTTCAGGCAGGCGACGAAGGTGTGGTGCCCGTCGCCGTTGATCGTCACCCGTCCGGTCTTCTGGTTGTAGACCACCGGGACGACCGGGTGCTTGTCCGGCGCCTTCTGCTGGAACGCCGCCACCTTGGACGCGACGATGTCCGGGTTCACGTGGTCCTGCATCGGGCAGATCAGCTGGAAGTCGGTGCCCGGAACATCCTTCGCCTCCGGAAAGGACAGCAGGCACTGCGCGTAGACGCGCTTGAACCCGGCGCCCTTCGTCACGACTTCCCAGTTCGCGGACGAGCCGGTCCAGGCCCCGGCGGGCAGCACGTCCGCCGGCAGGCCGTCCGCGCCGCCGGTCGCCGCGGGCTCGACGCCGGCGCTGCTGAAATCCTTCTGGCAGAGGTTCTTGGGGCAGGGCCCGGTCTCCTCGACCATTTCCCAGCACGTCTTGCACATCCGCTTGGGCATGATCGGCTCTCCCCGTTACGTTTCTTATAGTATCGTAGGGAGCAATCCACGGCCCAGCAACGGCGCGTGTCCTCCCTGGCCAGTCAATCCGCTCCGCTTGGTTGCGCGCCTGCCGTGCACGTCCTAGACGGCCGCCATGCCCGACGGCACCCCCGCCCGCACGATCCGCGACATCCCCGTCTGATCGCCGCCGGGCTCGCGCGCGCCGACGATCGCGCCGTACGGGCATCCCGCAATGGCGCTTTTGGCGCGCCTGATGCTGGGCGCACCGCCGAAGCCGGCCTGACGGTTGGCGGAGGCGGCTCGCCAGACGGACGTTGCCGCAATTACGCCGTTTCTGTAATTTGTTCTTGCCTGTCTCGATGTTGCCGGATCATCCCAGGAGGCCGCCGATGACCGAGCCGCTCACGTTCCACGAGTTCGAACGCCAAGGCTGGTCAGCCGAACGCGTCGTTGCCGGCTATCCTGACAGCTTCTCCGCGTTGACGACGCAGAGCGTTGCCGCGCTGCTGGACGCGGCAGGCGTGAGGCGTGGTGCGCGCGTCCTCGATGTGGCGACGGGACCGGGCTACGTCGCGGGCGCGGCCGCCGAGCGCGGTGCGGTCGCGACCGGCCTCGACTTCTCGCCCGGTATGGTCGTGTTCGCCCGCCGGACGTACCCGGCCGCCGAGTTCCAAGAGGGCGATGCCGGCGCGCTCCCCTTCGCGGACGGCGACTTCGACGCCGTCGTGAGCAACTACGGGATGCCGCACTTCCCGGACCACGACGCGTTTCTGCGCGAGGCGTCCCGCGTCCTGCGCTCGGGCGGCCGCATCGCGTTCACCAGCTGGGCGCCACCCGCCGCGTGCATCGGGTTTGGCGTGATCTACGCCGCAGTGCAGACGCACGGACGGATGGACGTTCCGCTCCCACCAGGACCCAACTTCTTCCTGTTCGGTGATCCGGTCGAGTGCGAACGGTCGCTTGCCGCAGCGGGGTTCCGATCGGTCAGCGTGGCGACCATTCCCATGATGTGGCGCATGGCCAGCCCCTACGAACCGTACGAGGCGGTCATGCGCGGCGCGGTTCGCGCGGCTGCGCTGCTTCGCGCACAGACGGACGAGGCGCGCGCCGCCATCCGCGAGGCGGTCGGCACGGCGATACGGGCCTACGCTAAGGGTGAGATGTTCCAGGTGCCGATGCCGGCGACCCTAGCATCGGCGGAGAAGCCCTGACGCCGCACGCCTGACGCGCGGGCGCCCCTGTTGCAGCCCTGCTTACCGCGCTCTACAGGGCCGCCATGCCCGACGGCTCCCCCGCACGCACGATCCACGACATCCCCGGCCTGATCGCCGCCGGGCTGGCGCGCGCGGATGATCGCGTCACGCTGGAGGAGGTCGCCGCGCGCTACGCCGTCGCGCTCACGCCCGCGGTCACGGCGTTGATCGATCCCGCCGATCCGTCCGACCCGATCGCCGCGCAGTACGTTCCGCACCCGGACGAGCGCGTCACCGCGCCGGACGAGCACCCGGACCCGATCGCCGACGAGGCACTGAGCCCGGTGACGGGGATCGTGCACCGCTATCCGGACCGGGCGCTGCTGAAGCCGTTGCTCGCCTGCCCGGTCTATTGCCGGTTCTGCTTCCGCCGCGAGCAGGTCGGGCCCGAGGGCGGCGTGCTGAGCGAGGCCGAGCTCGACGCGGCACTCGGCTACATCGCCGCACGCCCCGCGATCCGCGAGGTGATCCTGACGGGCGGCGATCCGCTGATGCTTTCGGTGCGGCGCCTGCGCGCGCTTCTCGACGTGCTTGAGCGCATCCCGCATGTCGATACCCTGCGCATCCACACCCGGGTGCCGGTCGCCGACCCGTCGCTGATCACCGACGCGCTGGCCGGGGCGCTGATCACCGACAAGGCGCTCTGGCTGCTGGTGCATGTGAACCATGCACGCGAACTGTCCCCGTCCGCGCGCGCCGCCCTCACCCGGCTGGTCGCGCGCGGCATCCCGCTGCTGTCGCAGTCCGTGCTGCTCGCCGGCGTGAACGACAGCGAAGCGGCGCTGGAGGCGCTCTGTCGTGCGCTGATCGCCGCGCGGGTCAAGCCGCACTACCTGCACATGCTCGATTTCGCCCCCGGCACGAGGCGCTTCCGGGTCCCGGTCGCCCGCGCCCGCGCGCTGCACCGCGGCCTGCGCGGCCGGCTGCCGGGCCACGCCATCCCGACCCTGATCCTCGACATCCCCGGCGGGCACGGCAAGGTGCCGGCCGGCGAGAGCCACCTCGCGCGCGCGGGCGACGGCTGGGTCGCGACCGATCCCTTGGGTGTCTCGCACGCCTACCCGGAGAACGATCGGAGCGGCGGATAGTCCTCTGCTGGTCTGCGTTCGGACAACCGGACCGATGGCCGCAAACGATCCTTCCGCCGCGTGGTGCGAGCCGTCGATGCGGCTGCTTCGTCAGGTCACTCCCGAGGGTGGGGGGCTACTGGTTCGTGGTCGGCGCGGTGGCAGCAAGCAGCACGCCGATCGGCTCCCACAACAGGCCGAGCTGCACCACGGGCTGGCCGGCGAAGCGGGTGGTCTGCTCGGCCACGGGGCGGCCGCCGAGATGCTGATAGAACCAGCGCGTCGGGTTCTCCTTCAGCACCCACAGCATCACCGACCGACAGCCGATCGCATTCAGGTGCGCCGCCACCGCGCGCATCAGCCGCCGCCCGACGCCGCGCTCGCGGAAATCATCGAGCAGGTACAGCGTCTCAACCTCGCCCGCCTCGCGCGTGCCGTTGCGCGCCCGCCCGCCGGAGGCGAAGCCGACCACGGTGGGGGTCGCGCCGTCGGGCGAATCCGGCCCCGTGGCCACCGCGACGAAGGTGGCATGGCCCGGAGGCGGGGCCGTGACCATCCGCCGCCAGCCCGCCGCCTGACGCCCCGCGGACAGGCCCGCGAGGTACGAGTCCGGCAGGATCCCCGCATAGGCGCCACGCCACGTCGCGACATGGATCGCGCCGATCGCCTCGGCATCCGCGGCGCGGGCGCGGCGGATCGCGATCATGCGGCCGGCTCCCGCACCAGTGCGGCGGCGAAGAACCCGTCGGTGCCGTGCCCTGCCGGTGTGAGCGACAGATACGGGCCGTCGCCCGGCAGCGTCACGCCCGTGCGCGCCCGCACCACCGCCAGGGGCAGCACTGCGAAACCCGGAACCCGCGACAGCACACTCTCCACCTGTGCCTCGTTCTCTTCGGTCAGCACCGAACAGGTAGCGTAGACCAGAACGCCGCCCGGTTTCACCAGCCCTGCTGCACGCTCCAGGATCACGGACTGCTTCTGTGCAAGATCAAGGAGATCCGCCTCGGCCAAGCGCAGCCGCGCATCGGGCTTGCGCCGCCAGGTGCCGGTGCCGGTGCAGGGCGCGTCGACCAGCACGCGGTCGAATCCGCCGGCGCCGCGCTTCAGCCACTTCGCGCCGGGCTCGATCAGCCGCCGTTCGACGTTCGACACGCCCGCGCGCCGGAGCCGCTTCACCGCCGCCTCGAGCCGTGCGGCCGAGACATCCGCGGCGACGATCTGGCCGCGATTGCCCATCGCCGCCGCGAGCGCCAGCGTCTTGCCGGCCGCGCCCGCGCAAAAATCGCAGACGCGCATCCCCGGCCGCGCATCGACCATCGCCGCGATCAGCTGGCTGCCTTCGTCCTGGATCTCCACCAGTCCTTCGCGGAAGGCGCGGGTGGCAGTCACCGGCGGCCGGGCCTGGGCGCGCAGCCCCCAGGGCGAGAACGGGGTCGGCTCGGTCGCGATCCCCTCGGCGGCGAGCGCGGCGCGCACCTGCTCGCGCGTGGTCTTGAGCAGGTTCGCGCGCAGGTCGGTGGGCGCGGCCGCATCGAACGCGGCCATCTCGGAGCTCAGGCGGGCGCCGAAGCGCGCAGCGAGGCGCGGCAGCAGCCAGTCCGGCACGCCAAGGCGTGCAGCCTCGGGCATGGCCGCCTCATCGGGCGTGCGGCCGGCGAAGGCAGCGAGCGCACGGCGTTCGGAATCGGCGAGCGGCGCGGGACCATGACGCGCGGCGTTGAACAGCCCGGCGACCGCGTCCGCCGCCGTCCCCTCTACGATCACAAGCTGCGCAAGCATCAGCGTGCGCGGCGTGATCGGCGCCCGCGCACGCTTGAGATGCCAGACCAGACGCGGCGCGGCGCGCAGCATCGTCCAGAGCCGGTCCGACATCACGCGCCGGTCGGTCGCACCGATGAAGCGCCGCGCACGGAACCAGGCATTGGCGATCGCGTCCGCCGGCGCCTCCGGCGCGTCGTCCACCGCCTGCCAGAGCTCGATGCCCGCCTGCACGCGGGCGGCGGGTGTCACGAGAGGAAAAGCTCCGGCACCACACTCAGATCCGCGGTCATGTGGGCGATCTGGTGGATCGCGAACTCGACCGGCTGATTGATCCGGTTCACCCAGACGGTGCGGAGCCCATAGGCGGCCGCCGCCTGCGCGTCCCACGCATTGGCCGACACGAAGCCGATCCGGCTGCAATGCGCATGGAAGGCGTCCTCGGCGAGGCGATAGACGCGCGGATCGGGCTTGAAGACGCGCACCGGGTCGACCGAGAGCACGTGGTCCAGCAGCGGGCCGAGCCGCGCGGACGCCACCGCATCGGCGAGCATCGCGCGTGAGCCGTTGGACAGGATCGCGGTGCTGATGCCGGCCTCGCGCAGTGCCTCAAGCGCGGGCCGCGCGTCGTCGAACGCGGGCAGCGCGCGATACGCCGCCATCAGGTCCTCGACCAGCCCGGTGTCGGCGCCGCCATGCCAGTTCAGCGCGGTGTAGAGCGCGTCGCGGGTCAGGATCTCGAAGTCACGCCAGTGCGCCGGGCCGGTGAGGCTCGTGACCCAGGTGTATTCGAGCTGCTTCTGCCGCCAGAGCGCGCTGATCGTCTCCCACCCGTCGCCGATGCGCCGCGCATGCCCGCGCAGCGCGGCATGCACGTCGAACAGCGTGCCGTAGGCATCGAACACCACCGCCTGGACGCGCGGGATCGCGCTCACTGTTCGAGCCGGTAGTTCGGCGCCTCGCGGGTGATCGCGACGTCGTGCACGTGGCTCTCGCGCAGGCCCGCGCCGGTGATGCGGCGGAAGCGGGCATTCTCGCGCATCGCCGCGATCGTCTCGTTCCCGGTATAGCCCATCCCGGCACGCAGGCCCCCGACAAGCTGATGCAGCACAGCACCGACCGGCCCCTTGTAGGCGACGCGGCCTTCGATCCCCTCGGGCACGAGCTTGTCGCCGTCGCTGTCCTGCTGGAAGTAGCGATCGGCCGAGCCCTTCTTCATCGCGCCGATCGAGCCCATCCCGCGATACGCCTTGTAGCTGCGGCCCTGATAGAGGAACACCTCGCCCGGGCTCTCGTCGGTGCCGGCGAGCAGCGAGCCGACCATCACCGCATCCGCCCCGGCGGCGATCGCCTTGGCGAGATCCCCCGAGGTGCGGATGCCGCCATCGGCGATCGCCGGCACGCCGCGCGAATGGGCCGCCTCGGCCGTCTCCAGCACGGCGGTGAACTGCGGCACGCCGACACCGGCGACCACGCGGGTGGTGCAGATCGATCCCGGGCCGATGCCGATCTTCACCGCATCCGCGCCCGCCTCGATCAGCGCGATCGCCGCCTCGGGGGTGGCGATGTTGCCCGCGACCACCTCGATGGAGTTCGACAGCCGCTTGATGCGCTCGACGGCGTCCAGCACGCCGGCGGAATGGCCGTGCGCGGTGTCGACCACGATCACGTCGGTCTCGGCATCCACCAGCATCTCGGCGCGCCGCAGCCCGTCGGCGCCGACGCCGGTGGCCGCGGCGACGCGCAGGCGCCCCAGCTCGTCCTTGCAGGCGCTGGGGTGGGCGGTCGCCTTGTCCATGTCCTTGACCGTGATCAGCCCGACGCAGCGATACGCGTCGTCCACCACCAGCAGCTTCTCGATGCGATGCTGGTGCAGCAGGCGCCTTGCGTCCTCGGCGGCGACATGCTCGCGCACGGTGACGAGATTCTCGCGCGTCATCAGCTCATAGACCTTGATCATCGGGTCCGAGGCGAAGCGGACGTCACGGTTGGTGAGGATGCCGACCAGCCGGCCGGTGCCGTTCTCGACCACGGGGATGCCGCTGATGCGGTGGCTCGACATCAGGGCGCGGGCCTCGGCCAGCGTCTGGTCGGGGTGGATGGTGACCGGGTTCACCACCATGCCCGACTCGAACTTCTTCACCTGGCGGACCTGGGCGGCCTGGTCCTCGGGCTCCAGATTCTTGTGGATCACGCCGATGCCTCCCGCCTGGGCCATGGCGATCGCCATGGCGGCCTCCGTCACCGTGTCCATGGCGGCGGAGACGAGCGGGATATTGAGGGTGATGCGGCGGGTCAGGCGCGTCGCGACGTCGGTGCGGCTGGGCAGTACGGCGGAGTAGGCCGGGACGAGCAGCACGTCGTCGAAGGCGAGCGCCTCCGTGATGGTGGCGCTCGTGCGGGGGGCGGTCGTGTCGGGGGCCATGGCGGAGCCTTCTGTGGCAAGCCTTGGCGGCCCCCCATACGACGCCGGACGTGGCGGGGCAAGCGACGAGGCTGTGTCAGAGGATGGGGGTCTGAGGGGCGGGCCAATGGCCTCTGCCAGGGAGGGGCTCCGCTCGGCTCACGCCGCGGTCATTCCGGCGAGCGCCGGAGGCCGCCGCCCGGCCACCTGTGCGTTCTCCCTGGCGCCGGTCCCGGGCATGCGGATGAGGGTGCCGGCGAGAGAGCCTCGCGCTACACCCGCATCGGCATCAGCACATAGACCGCGCTCGCATCGCCCTCGGCGCGGATCAGCGTCGGCGCGGTGTGGTCGTGGAAGCTGAACTCCACCCGCGTCGTGTCGCCGATCGTGTCGGTGATGTCGCGGAGGTAGCGCGCCTGGAAGCCGATCTCGATCGGGGTCGCGTCGTATTCGAGGCGGTCGCGCTCGATCTCCTCCTCGGCGCGGCCCTGGTCCGGGCTCGCGGCCGAGAGCGTCAGCCCCTCCTTCGCGATCGCGAGCTTCACCGGCCGCGACCGCTCGGACGAGATCGCCGCCACCCGGTCCACGGCCTCGGCGAAATCCTTCTTGGCGATGCGCAGGAACTTGTCGTTGTCGCGCGGGATCACCCGCTCGTAGTCGGGGAAGGTGCCGTCGATCAGCTTGCTGGTGAGCGTCACGGTGCCGAGCTCGAAGCGGATGCGGGTCTCGGAGAGCGCGATCCGTATCTCGTCCTGGCCGGGCACGTCCTCGGCCAGCTTGCGCAGCTCGAACACGGTCTTGCGCGGCACGATCACGCCCGGCATGCCGGAAGCGCCGTCCGGCAGCGGCTCCTCGACGCGGGCGAGCCGGTGCCCGTCGGTCGCGACCGCGCGCAGCACCGGAACGCCGTCGCTCTCGGTCGCGTGCAGGTAGATGCCGTTGAGGTAGTAGCGGGTCTCCTCGGTCGAGATCGCGAACTTGGTGCGGTCGATCAGGTCGCGCAGCGTGCCGGCCTTCAGCCCGAAGCTGTGCGGCAGCGCGCCGTCCTGGATCGCGGGGAAGTCCTCGACCGGCAGGCAGTTCAGGCTGGTCGCGAACCGGCCCGAGCGCAGCGCGAGCGGGGAGTCCCCGCCCGGATGATCGAGCTCGAGCGTCGCGCCCTCGGGCAGCTTGCGCACGATCTCGTAGAGCGTGGCGGCCGGGGCGGTGGCCGCGCCGTTGCGTCCCACCTCGGCCGGCACCTGCTCGACGGCGGCGATCTCCATGTCGGTCGCGGCCAGCGTCAGGGCACCATCCTTGGCGCGGATCAGCACATTCGCCAGAATCGGGATCGTGTTGCGCTTCTCGACCACGTTCTGGACGTGGGCCAGCGCCCTCATCAGCGTCGAGCGATCGACCTTCAGCTTCATGACCACCCCAGACGAAACGCGGCCGGGAACCGGCCGGCGACGAACCCCCGCGACTCGGGCCGTCGACTATAGCAACCGCGTGAGGGGGGGGTAAGCGCGGCGGCGAGCCGGGCGCCCTGGGGCCGTCTCAGCTTTCCAGCATCCGCCGCAGCAGCTCCACGTCCTCGGCGAGCGCCGGGTCCTTCTGCATCAGCTCGGCCACCCGGGAGCAGGCGTGCATCACCGTGGTGTGGTCGCGGTTGCCGAACTTGCGCCCGATCTCGGGCAGCGAGCGGCTGGTGAGCTGCTTGGCGAGGAACATCGCGATCTGGCGCGGCCGCGCGACCGCGCGCGCGCGCCGGGCCGAAGACATGTCGGTGAGCCGGATGCTGAAATGCTCGGCGACCCGCTTCTGGATCTCCTCGATCGTGACGCGCCGGTCATGCGCGCGCAGCAGGTCGTGCAGCACCTCCTGGGTGCTCTCGAGCGTGATCGGTCGCCCGACCAGCTGGGCATGAGCCACCACGCGGTTCAGCGCACCTTCGAGGTCACGCACATTGGTGGTGATCTTGTGCGCCATGAACTCCATCACCTTCTGCGGCACCGACACGCCCTGCAGCGCGGCCTTGGCCTGGAGGATGCCGATGCGCAGCTCATAGGTGGTGGCGTGGATGTCGGCGACCATGCCGCAGCCGAGCCGCGTGCGCAGCCGCTCCTCGATGCCCGAGAGGTCCGAGGGTGACTTGTCGGCCGAGACCACGATCTGCTTGCCGGCATCCACCAGCGCGTTGAAGGTGTGGAAGAACTCCTCCTGCGTGCTGTCCTTGCCGATCAGGAACTGGAGGTCGTCGATCATGAGCACGTCGACGCCGCGCAGCGTCTCCTTGAACTCGACGCTGTTGTGGCTGCGGATCGCGGCGATGAAGCGGTACATGAACTTCTCGGCAGACATGTAGGCGACCGAACGCACCGGCGCGCGTTCGCGGATCGCCCAGGCGATCGCGTGCATCAGATGCGTCTTGCCCAGGCCCACGCCGCCGTAGAGGAACAGAGGATTGAACCCGGTGAGCGGCCCGCCTTCGGCGACGCGGCGGGCGCAGGCATAGGCGAACTCGTTCGGCTTGCCGACCACGAAGGTCCCGAAGGTGAAGCGCGCATCAAGCGGCCCGGTGAGTTCGATGCGTGGATCGACGCGCGCACCGTCGAGCCGTCCGTTCTCGGCCGGACGCTGCGGCGGCGGCGGCGGCGCGGTGATCGTCGGCGCGACCATGACCGGTTCGGCGAGCCCCGCCTGCACGGCGCCGATGCGCAGCTCCACCCGGCGGATGCGGCCGTTCTCGGCAGTCCACAGCGCGCGCAGCCGGTCACCGTAATGCGCGCGCACCCAATCACGCAGGAACCGCGTCGGCAGGACGATGGTGACCTCGTCCTCGTTCACCTCGGCGAGCGTCATCTGACGCAGCCACGTGCGGTACTCCACTTCGCCGACTTCGTCGCGCAGGCGTCCGCGCACGCGTGCCCATTGTCCTCCGATCTCCCCGTCGATCCGCGACACGAGCAGTCCGCCTCTTTCCACGGTTCCAATCCGAGCGATGGTGCCGATGAGATCGAAGCCGCACCGCCCGCAATCCCGGGCGATCCGACCCCGCCACCGCAAGAGGACATATTTAGGGAACTCGGCAGGGCCGATGCAAATGATTATTTGCGGTGATGTTACGTTTCAAAGACAAGCGCTAAGTTGTTGTTTATCGTTACTTGAGCGCGCCATCCCGCGACGCGCCACCAGCGGCCCCGCTTCCCGACTGCGGCAAGCCTAGACCGCGGCGTGATGTCCGGCAACGGGGGCGAAACGCGAACCGCGCGCGACATGCGCGACGCGCCTCAGCCGTGCGCGCTGATCGCCTTGATGCGCTTGGACAGACGCGACAGCTTGCGTGCGACCGCGTTGCGATGCACGAGCCCCTTCGTTGACGCGCGCATCAGTTCAGGCGTGAGCGTGCTGAGTGCAGTGCGCGCATCTTCCTGTGTCCCGCCTGCGATCGCCTGCTCCACCTTCTTCACGTAGGTGCGCAGCCGCGACTGCGCTGCCTTGTTGCGCGCGGTGCGCTTCGCGATCTGCCGGATGCGCTTCTTCGCCGAAGCCGTGTTCGCCATGGGTCGTCCATCCGCAAAAGGAAATGCCGCCGCAGGGCAGGCCGGCGACGGAAGCGCAGGGTCCTACACGCCCCTCCTGCACCCGTCAAGGCGAGGCCCCGATCCCTGCTCAGCGGTGGGAAAACGCCGCCTTGCGCTTCTCCGCGAACGCCGCCATGCCTTCCTTCTGGTCAGCGAGCGCGAAGCAGGACTGGAACAGCCGCCGCTCGAACCGCACGCCCTCGGCGAGCGTGGTCTCGAACGCTCGGTTGACGGCATCCTTCGCCATCGCCACCGCCGGACGTGAGAGTGCGGCGATCCGCTCCGCGACCTTCACCGCCTCGTCCACCAACTCGGCCGCCGGCACGACCCGCGAGACAAGTCCCGCGCGTTCCGCCTCCGCCGCGTCCATCATGCGGCCGGTGAGAATCATCTCCATCGCCTTCGACTTGCCCACCGCGCGCGTCAGCCGCTGCGTGCCGCCCGCGCCCGGGATCACGCCGAGGTTGATCTCAGGCTGGCCGAACTTCGCCGTCTCCGCGGCCAGCATGAAGTCGCACATCATCGCCAGCTCGCATCCGCCGCCGAGCGCGAACCCCGCCACTGCCGCGATCACCGGCTTGCGGATGGTCAGCACCGTCTCCCAGCGATTGCCGATGAAGTCGTCGGTCACGACATCAATGAAGCCCTTGTCCTTCATCTCCTTGATGTCGGCGCCGGCGGCGAACGCCTTCTCGCTGCCGGTGAGCACGATCGCGCCGATCGCATCGTCCGCGTCAAACGCGCGCAGCGCCGTGCCGAGTTCCACCATGAGCTGATCGCACAGCGCGTTCAGCGCCTTCGGCCGGTTGAGCGTGATCAGGCCCACCGCGCCGCGCGTCTCGACCAGGATCATCTCGTAGGCCATCAAGCACTCTCCCTCGGCGGATGCTGCGTTGCGGCAAGCCCTACTCAACGCTGGGTGCGAGGGCAATAGAACGTGCTCCGCGCCCCTTGCACCTCCACCCTGATCCGGCCGCACGCGGGCGGGCCGGGACAGCGCTCGCAGGGCTCGCCCGCGCGGCCGTATACCTTCCACGCATGCTGGAAATAGCCGAGCTCACCCGTCGCCTGGCGGTAGTCGCGCAAGGACGATCCGCCTGCCGCGATCGCCTCCGCGAGCGTCTCCTTGATCGCCGGCACCAGCCGCCCTGCGCGCGCGCCCGCGACCGTCTGCGCGGACCGTTTGGGCGAGATCCCCGCGCGGAACAGCGCCTCGCACACGTAGATGTTGCCGAGCCCCGCCACCGTGCCCTGGTCCATCAGCGCGGCCTTGATCGACGTGCGCCGTCCTTTCAGCGCCGCCGACAGCATCGCGGGCGTGAACGCCTCGTCCAGCGGCTCCGGCCCAAGCGCGGCAAGTCGCGGGTGCGACGCCTCGGCCGCCGTCTCCATCAGATCCAGGCTGCCGAACCGCCGCGGATCGACGAAGCCCACACGCCAGCCACGCTCGGTCTCGATCACCACATGCTCGTGCGCCGCCGCGGGCGGCATCTCGCCCGGTGCGGTCAGCGTCACCCGCCCCGACATGCCGAGATGCCACAAGAGCGTCCGCCCGCCCTCGACGCGCATCAGGATGTACTTCGCGCGCCGCGCGAACCCGATGATGCGCCTGCCGACCAGCGCCTGGCCCAGCCCCGGCGGCAACGGCCAGCGCAGATCCGCCCGGTTCACCGCCACCCGCGCGATCCGCTCGCCCTCGAGCCGAGCCGCGAGCCCGCGCATCACCGTCTCGACCTCGGGCAGTTCCGGCATTCCCGCTCCCTCGCGCTCGACGGCCAGCGAGGCTAGTCTTCGCCCCGATGACCGACAACGCCACCTCCACCCATTTCGGCTTCCGCACCGTGCCGACCGAGGCCAAGACGGGCCTCGTGCGCGAGGTGTTCGAGTCCGTCGCCCCACGCTACGACCTGATGAACGACCTGATGTCGTTCGGCATCCATAGGGTCTGGAAGCGCATCTTCGTCACCACGCTCGGGCCGCGGCCGTCGATGCGGCTGCTCGATCTCGCCGGCGGCACCGGCGACATCACCTTCGCTGCCCTCGAGCGCGGCTGCGGCCATGCCGTGCTCTCCGACATCAACCCAGCCATGCTGCGCGTCGCCGAGGACCGCGCGGTGGAACGCGGCCTGGTCGGACGCATGGAGATCCTCTGCGCCGATGCCGAACGCCTGCCGCTGCCTGACAACCGCTTTGATGCCGTCACCATCGCCTTCGGCTTGCGCAACTGCACCGACATCGACGCCGTGCTGCGCGAGGGGCATCGTGTGCTCAAGCCGGGCGGGCGGTTCCTCTGCCTCGAATTCTCGCGCGTGACCGTCGCGGCACTCGCCCCGGTGTACGACGCGTATTCGTTCAAGGTGCTGCCGTTCCTCGGCCGCACCGTCGCCAAGGACGAGGAGGCCTACCGCTACCTCGCCGAGAGCATCCGCAGGTTCCCCCCGCAACCCGAACTCGCACGGCGCATGCGCGATGCCAACCTCGAACGCGTGACGTGGCGTGATCTTTCCGGCGGCATCGCCGCCATCCACTCAGGCTGGAAAATCTGACCGGGGGGGGGGGGGGGGGGGGGGGGGGGGCATGGCCGCCACCCTCTCCGGCTGTAAATTCTGACGTGGGGGAGGGGCCGCAAGGCCATTCCCCCAGACCCCCATCCCATGAACCAGAAGCTGCTGCTCATCGTCTCCGGCTCGATCGCCGCCTACAAGGCACTGGAACTCGCACGCCTCGCACGCAAGGACGGCTTCGCCGTGACCGGCCTGCTGACCGATGCAGGCGCGCGGTTCGTCACGCCGAACGCGCTCGCCGCGATCACTGGTACCCGCGTGTTCGGCGACCTCTGGTCGCTCGAGGACGAAACCCACAGCGGCCATATCCGCCTCGCGCGCGACCACGACCTGATCGTCGTCGCGCCCGCCTCCGCCGACCTGATCGCCAAGATGGCGCTCGGCCTCGCCGACGACCTCGCCTCCACCGTGCTGCTCGCCACCACGCGCCCGATCCTGCTCGGGCCGGCCATGAACCCGACCATGTGGATGCATCCCGCGACGCAGGCGCACATCGCCACGCTGCGTACGCGTGGTGTCACCATCGTCGGCCCCGCCGAAGGCGAGATGGCCGAACCCGAATCCGGCCCCGGCCGCCTGGTCGAACCGCCCGCGCTCCTCGCCGCCATCCGTGCTGCCCTCGCCTCGGGCCCGCTCGCCGGACGCCACGCCCTCGTCACCTCCGGCCCGACCCACGAGGCGATCGACCCCGTGCGCTACATCGCCAACCGCTCCTCCGGACGCCAGGGCCACGCCATCGCCGCCGCCCTCGCGGCCCTCGGCGCGCGCGTCACGCTGGTCGCGGGACCGGTCCAGATTCCCGACCCGCCCGGCATGACCGTACGCCGCGTCGAGAGCGCGCGCGACATGCTCGCCGCCTGCGAGGCCGCCCTGCCGGCCGACATCGCCGTCTGCGCCGCCGCGGTCGCTGACTGGCGCCCCGTGCAGGACCTCGGGCGGAAGATCAAGAAGGTGCCGGGCGAGGCACCGCCGCCGCTCGCGCTCACCGAGAACCCGGACATCCTCGCGACTCTCGCCAAGGTGGGACCACAACGGCCCACGCTGGTCGTCGGCTTCGCGGCGGAAACCCACGAGGTCGTCCCGCACGCCCAGGCGAAACGCGCGCGCAAGGGCTGCGACTGGATCGTCGCCAACGACGTCTCGGGCGACGTCATGGGCGGCGCCGAGAACGCCGTGCACATCGTCACCGCCGACGCCGTGGAGGACTGGCCACGCATGACGAAGGACGACGTCGCGCGGCGTCTCGCCGCACGCATTGCCGCGGTGTTCGCATGACGGTGCGCGTCGCGGTGACACGGCTGCCGCACGGCGCCGGCCTGCCCCTGCCGTCCTACGCCACCGCGCACGCCGCCGGCATGGACCTGCTCGCCGCGGTCGCCGCGCCGGTGACGCTGCTGCCCGGCGCGCGCGCGCTCATTCCCACCGGGATCGCGATCGCGCTGCCGCCCGGCTACGAGGCGCAGGTGCGCGCGCGCTCCGGCCTCGCGCTCAAGCACGGGATCTGCATGGCGAACGGTGTGGGCACGATCGATGCAGACTACCGCGGCGAGGTCGGCGTGATCCTGCTCAACGCCGGCGAGGCGCCGTTCACCATCGAGCGCGGCATGCGCATCGCGCAGATGGTGATCGCGCGCCACGAGGTCGCCGCGTGGGACGAGCGTGAGACCCTCGATGACACCGCGCGCGGAACCGGCGGGTTCGGCAGTACCGGCGCCTGACGCGTCGGCAGCTTCCGCGTCCTGAACCCTGACCATGGGCTGGGACGGCGCCATGCTGCCGCGCGACGGAACCGTCCGCGTTTCCGCCGCGGGCATCGCATTCGATCTCGACGGGGCCGAGCATCGGCGACTCTGGGAGGAGATCGCGTCGATCCGCCTGCGGGTCGACCCGCAGGGCGGCGTCGAGACCGGCATCTGCGCGCTCGGGTTCCGGGGCGGTCCGGGCGTGTTGATCCGCACAGGCACCAGGCTCGGCGTGCACGACGCCGGGCGTGCGGACGCCTATCGCGCCTTTGTCGCTGCGCTGCATGCGGCGCTGCCGGCAGAGGCGCACGGCCGCATCGCGTTCCTGCGCGGCAACACGGCCGGTGCGCAGATGGTCCAGACGGCGTCGAACTGGGCCTTCGGCCTGATCGTCGGCGGCGCCTTGCTGTTCATTCTCGCCCAGGGCACGGACCTGCCATGGGCGCGGATCGGCGTGGTGTTCGGGGCCGCGGCGCTGCTCGTCTGGTTCGCTGAGCGTCGCACCGGGCGCCTCGCGCCGGGCAGCTATGACCCGGCCGCCGTACCGGATGACCTGCTGCCGCGATGATGCTGAACTGCCTTTTCGCCTCCGGCCAGGACAGGAGAACACGATGCCGATCTATGCCCTCGAACACCTCGCCCCGCGCCTGCCGGCGCCGGACCGGTTCTGGGTCGCGCCGGACGCGCATGTGATCGGCGAGGTGATCCTGCACGAGGACGTCAGCATCTGGTTCGGCGCGGTGCTGCGCGGCGACAACGAGCCGATCACGATCGGCGCGCGCTCCAACGTCCAGGAGGGGGCCATGCTGCACGCCGATCCCGGGTTTCCCTGCACCGTGGGCGAAGACGTCACGGTCGGCCATCACGCCATCCTGCACGGCTGCACCGTGGGCGACGGCGCGCTCATCGGCATGGGCGCTACACTGCTCAACGGCGCGAGGATCGGCCCTGGATGCCTGGTCGGGGCGAATGCCCTTGTCACCGAGGGCAAGGAGTTCCCCGAGTTCTGCCTGATCCTCGGCAGCCCCGCGAAGGCGGTCCGCACGTTCGACCCGGAGGCGGCGGCGCGGCTGCGCCGGTCGGCCGCGAACTACGTCGCGAACGCGCGCCGCTTCGCCGCCGGGCTCAGGCGCATCGACTGACCGGCAGCGAGGGGTCGAGAACGCGCTTCCGCCTCCCCATCTGCACGGACGCCATGGAGTTCCGCGAAGACCAGATCCAGCGCTACGCGCGCCACATCCTGCTGCCGGAGATCGGCGGCACGGGTCAGGCGAGGCTGCTCGCCGCGCGTGTGCTGATCATCGGCGCGGGCGGGCTCGGCTCGCCGGTGCTGCTCTACCTCGCCGCCGCCGGCATCGGCACGATCGGGCTGATCGACGACGACGTGGTCGATCTCTCCAACCTCCAGCGCCAGATCGCGCACACCACCGACCGGCTTGGCGTGCCCAAGGTCGACAGCGCGGCGCAGGCGGCGCGCGCGCTCAACCCCGACATCACGATCGAGACGCACCGCGCGCGCCTCACTGCAACGAACGCCCTCGACCTGATCCGCCGCTACGACCTCGTCTGCGACGGCTCGGACAATTTCGCCACCCGCTTCCTGGTCGCGGATGCCTGCCACCTCTCCGGGCGCACTCTCGTCTCGGCGGCCGTGCTGCGCTTCGAGGGCCAGGTCTCGACCTTCAGGAGCCAGCTCGGCCCGCCGCATCCCTGCTATCGCTGCCTGCACCCCGAACCGCCGCCCGAGGGGCTCGTGCCGAGCTGCGCCGAGGCCGGCGTGTTCGGCGCCGTCACGGGCGTGCTCGGGGCGTTGCAGGCCACCGAGACGCTGAAGGAGATCGCCGGCGTCGGCGAGGGGCTGTCGGGGCGGCTGATCCTCTGGGACGCGCTCTCGGCCACCTTCCGCACCGTGCGGCTGAAGCGCGACCCGGCCTGTGCGCTGTGCGGGGATCATGCGACGATCCGCGACCTCTCCCGCCACCATCCAACCCCAGCACAGGCATGCGCTCTCTGAGCATGAGCATCTTCGACCCGCCGCCGATCCACCCGCCGCCGCCTGCGCCGCTCGGCGTGCTGCTGATCTCGGGCACCTTCGAGCGCGCGCACTACGCGCTGGTGGTCGCCACTGCCGCCGCGGCGGTCGGCCGGCCGGTGACGCTGTTCGCCACCAATGGCGGCTGCCGCGCCTTTCTCGGCCCGGCCGCCGACGGCACGCCGGGCTGGGCCGCGCTCGAGGCGCATGGGCTCGGCGCGGCGCGCGGCGCCCTCGCGCGCGACGCCAAACTGCGCGAGCAGGGCGTCGCCGGGTTCGGTGAGCTGCTGGCCTCGGCGGCCGAGCTCGGCGTGCGGCTGATCGTGTGCGATGCCGGGCTCAAGGCCGAGGGGCTCCGCCCCGAGCAGCTCGACGCGACGCTGAACGGCGAGGTCGCCGGCGTGGTCACGTTCCTGGCAGAGACCGAGGCCGGCCAGATCGTCACCCTTTGACACGGCGCGGCGGCGCTTGGCACACCGGGGCGATGCCTCGGATGGTCCTGGTGCTCGCGCTGCTGCTGCCCGGCGTCGCGGTGGCGGAAACGCGCCACCTGCCGGTGCCGCCGTTGATGCCCGAGCGACCGCCTCCGGCGCCGATGGTCGAGGCGCCGGCGCAGGCGCCGGGATCGGTCACCGGCCGGCCGGTGCCGCGCTTCGCCAGCCTGCGCGCGAGCGAAATCAACCTCCGCGCCGGCCCTGGCACCCGCTTCCCTGTCGAGTGGACCTACACCCGCGCCGGGCTGCCGGTGGAGATCGTGCGCGAGTTCGACACCTGGCGGCGCATCCGCGACATGGACGGGGTCGAGGGCTGGGTGCAGCAGGCGCGGTTGGCGGCCCGGCGCACCTTCCTGGCGCGCGGCGGACCGCAAACCCTCCGCCGTGCGCCCGACGACTCCGCACCCGCGGTCGCGCAGGTGTTGCCGGGCGTGCTTGGCACGATCCGGCGCTGCGAGGCCGCGAGCGCCTGGTGCGAGGTTTCGGTGCCGGGCGCGCGGGGCTTTCTGCGCCGTGCGGCGATGTGGGGCGTCTATCCCGGCGAGGAGGTGCGGTGAGCGCCGCCCGCGCCTACGGCTTCAGGACCCGCCGCCCGCCATCGGGCCGGTTCAGGTCGGCTTCGGCCGCGGCTGCCCCGTGCCGGGCCTTCGGCACGGGTGGCATCTGCTCCAGCGTCGCCAGGATCGTCGGCGCCGGCCGGGTGAACACCGGC
>NZ_JBHYDW010000025.1:0-12051 GCF_051860475.1 Elioraea sp.
GGGCGGCGGCGCCGGGCCCCCCCCCCCCCCCCCCCCCCCCGGGGGGGGCCGCCCGGGGGGGGGGGGGGTGGGCGGCCCCCCCCGGGCCCCCCCCCAACCTTACGGAGGAAACCATGGCCCCGGCCGCAGGCCCCGAGAAGCAGATCGGCAAGCTCGTCATCCGCAACATCGGCGTGATGCTGTCCGGCAAGCTTGAAGCCCCCCTCCTGGAGGCCGACACGATCGTCGCCGAGGAGGGCCGCATCACCGCGATCGGCCGCGCAGCCGACTGCGACACCAGCGATGCCCGCATCACCATCGACGCGCGCGGCTGCGCCGCCACCCCGGGCCTGATCGACAGCCACGTCCACCCCGTGTTTGGCGACTGGACCCCGCGCCAGAACCAGCTCGGCTGGATCGACTCGATGCTGAACGGCGGTGTGACCACCATGATCTCCGCCGGCGAGGTCCATCTGCCCGGCCGCCCGCGCGACATCGTCGGCGTCAAGGCGCTCGCGATCACCGCACAGCGCGCCTACGAGAGCTTCCGCCCGGGCGGCGTGAAGCTGCTCGCCGGCGCACCGGTGCTGGAGAAGGGCATGGTCGAAAGCGACTTCGCCGAACTCGCCGCCGCGGGCGTGACGCTGCTTGGCGAAGTGGGCCTCGGCACCGTCAAGGCCGGCGACGAGGCCAAGCGGATGGTCGCCTGGGCGCGCAAGCACGGCATCCAGAGCACCATCCACACGGGCGGCCCCTCCGTTCCGGGCTCGGGCTATATCGACGCGGATACGGTGCTGGAGGCCGATGCCGACATCATCGGCCACATCAACGGCGGCCACACCGCGCTGCCGCTGGCGCAGATCCGCTGCCTCTGCGAAAGCTGCGCGCGCGCGATCGAGATCGTACATAACGGCAACGAACTCGCCGGGCTCACCGCGCTCCGCTTCGCCAAGGAGCTGGGCCAGCTCGAACGCGTCATCCTCGGCACCGACAGCCCGGCCGGCTCCGGCGTCCAGCCCCTTGGCATTCTCCGCATGATCGCGATGCTCTCCGCGCTTGGTGACATGCCCGCGGAACTGATCTTCGCCTGCGCCACCGGCAACACCGCGCGCATGCGGAGCCTCGACTGCGGCATCCTGGAGCCGCGCCGCGCCGCCGACATCGTGCTGATGGATCGCGCGCAGCACTCCTCCGGCAGCGACCTGCTCGACAGCGTGCGCAAGGGCGACCTGCCGGGGATCGGCATGGTGATCATCGACGGCGTCGTGCGGTGCGGCCGCAGCCGCAACACCCCGCCGGCCGAGCGCGTCCCGGAGATCCTCCCCTGAACGACGCCGGCGACAACTCACCCGAACAGCTCGCGGCACTCTGGCGCCTGTCGCGCGAGGAAGCGTCCGCGCTCGGCGAGCGCATCGCGCTGCTCGAACGCGCCGTGATGGCGGCCATGACCCATCCGCCGGAAATCGATTCGGCAGAGCTCGCCCTCGCCGTGCTCGATCAGCAGCGCGCGCTCGATCTCACCCGCGCGCGCACCGCGCGCATCGTCGCCACCCTGCGCAGAGGACACGGATGACCAACGAACTGCCGCTCGGCCCCCAGGTGGACGACACGCCGCGGCCGCTGCCCGCGCGTGTGACGCATCGAGGTGCGCACGTGACACTGGAGCCGCTGCATGTGCGCCACACACCCGATCTTTGGTGCGTGGCGCAGGGAGCCGATCACACCTGGACCTATCTCGGCTCAGGTCCCTTCGCGTCCGAGGCCGCGCTGCGCAGGCTGGTGGGCACGCAGGCGGCCCAGCACGATCCGATGTTCTTCGCGGTCCGCCCGCATGTCGCGGGTACGGTCACCGGCTGGCTCTCGTTCATGGAGATCCACCCCGCGGATGCCGATATCGAAATCGGCCATATCTGGTTCAGCCCGGCGATGCAGCGCACGCGCGCGGCGACCGAGGCGATCGCGATCCTGATGCGCCATGCGATGGACGATCTCGGCTACCGGCGCCTGGTGTGGAAGTGCCACGCGCTGAACGCGCCGTCGCGTCGCGCGGCCGATCGGCTCGGCTTCGTCTATGAGGGCACGCACCGCAACCACCGCATCATGAAGGGCCGCTCGCGCGATACGGCCTGGTACTCGATCACCGACGAGGAGTGGCCGCTGCGCCGCGCGGCGCTGGCGCTGTGGCTGGATGACGCGAATTTCGACCACACCGGCACGGCACGGCGCGGCCTGGCGGAGATCCGGGCAGGGCTCGGCACCTGACAGGCCGCGTGCGCCGGGTCACATCGATGCGTAGGCGATGGTGTGATGCTCCTGCCGTTGCCGGCCGAGCCGGGCCGGAGCGCAGGAATGCGGGAGTCGGAACGCATGCGGACGCTCGTCGGGATCGCCCTCATCGCCATCATCGGTGCCGTTGCCCTGTTCGTCGTTGTGCCGCTCCTGGCAGCCGCGATCGGCTTCTATGCCTACATGATCGCGGTGGCGACGATCGTCGTCTCGGCCATCATTCTCTGGAACTGGGCACTCGGCGACTGGTGCTGACCGGCACCAGCATGGCGGCATGAACTACCGCCATGCCTTCCATGCCGGCAATCACGGCGACTGCCTGAAGCACGCGCTGCTGGTCGCGTTGCTTGAGGCGTTGCGGCGCAAGGATGCGCCGTTCGCTGTCGCCGATCTGCACGCGGGGCGCGGCAGCTACGACCTCGCCGGCGATGCGGCCACGCGCACCGGCGAATGGCGCGCGGGGATCGGCCGGCTGCTCGACGATCCGCCGCCCGCGCTCGCCGGGTATGTTGCACTGGTACGCCGCCTCGGCCTCTACCCCGGCAGTCCTGCGATCGCGCACGCGCTGCTGCGCCCGCAGGACCGGCTGGTACTGAACGAAAAGCACCCCGAGGAGTACGCCGCGCTCGCCACCTGGGCGGAGGGCGACCCGCGCATCGCCGTCCGCTGCGGCAACGCCTACGCGCTGCGCGGCGTCGTCCCGCCGGCCGGGAAGCGGCGCGGCCTCGTGCTGTTCGATCCCCCCTACGAGTGCGCCGACGAGCACGAGCGTGTGGCCGCGGCGATGCGGGCCGCGCACCGCGCGGCACCGACCTTCATCATGGCTTTGTGGTATCCGGTGAAACACTTGGCGCCCGTACGCGGCTTGCGCGACGCGCTGCGCGATCTGCCCAGGCGCGTGGATGCGGCCCTCTATCTCCATCCGCCGCTCGATCCGGCGCGCCTCAACGGTTCCGGCCTGCTCGTCGTCAACGCGCCGTGGCAGTATGGGCAGCACGCGCGCGCGATCCTCGAAGCCCTGCGCGCACGTCTCGCCGACGATCCGGCCGCCGAGGTCCACCTGGAGGCTGCGCGTGACTGACGCCATCGCCGTGATTGGCGCTGGCGCCTGGGGCACCGCGCTGGCCGCGCGGCTTGCGACGATCCGCCCCACGGTGCTGTGGGCGCGTGCGCCGTACCGCGCCGCCGAGATCCAGGTGGCACGCGAGAACACGCGCCATCTGCCCGGCCAGGCGATTCCGGACTCGCTGACGGTCACCGCGGATGTGGGGACGGCGCTGTGCGAGGCGCGCGCCGTGCTGCTTGCCGTCCCGGCACAGTCGCTGCGCGCCATCGCCGGCGCGCTGCGCCCGCACTGGCCGGACACCGCGCCCGCCGTGATCTGCGCCAAGGGGATCGAGCGCGACACCCTGTGCCTGCCTTCGGAGAGTGTCGCCTGGGCGCTCCCGGCAGCGCCTCTCGCGGTGCTGAGCGGACCCAACTTCGCCCACGAACTGATGGCGGGACTGCCTGCCGCTTCCGTGCTCGCCGCCGCCGACGAGGCGGTGCGCGCACGGCTGCTTGCGCTGCTTGCGATCCCTCGCCTCCGCCTCTACGGCTCGGCCGACCTCGTCGGCGTGCAGCTCGGCGGGGCGGCGAAGAACGTGATCGCGATCGCCGCCGGCGTGGTCGAGGGCATGGGTCTCGGCGAGAACGCGCGCGCGGCGCTGATCACGCGCGGCGTGGCGGAGCTTGCGCGGCTGGTCGCGGCCGAGGGTGGGCGGCCCGAGACGGCCGCCGGACTCTCGGGACTCGGCGATCTGATCCTCACCTGCACCGGTGCTGCCAGCCGCAACCACTCGCTCGGCATCGCACTCGGCCGCGGCCAGTCGCTCGCCGATGTGCTGGCCGCGCGGGTCGGCGTCACCGAAGGCGTACATACCGCCCCCGCCCTGCTTGCCCGCGCCGCTCGCTCCGGCACCGAACTGCCGATCGCTCAGGCCGTCGCCGCGCTGCTGGAGGGTCGCGCGACGGCGGCGATGCTGGTCGAGGCGCTGCTCAGCCGCACCATCAGGGACGAGTGACGCTATACAGGATCGACGATCGGGGGGACCCCGGCGCGCGCCTCGATCAGCTCGGCCGCATCGAGGCAGAGGTCCTCGCGGAACCGATCCCCGACGAGCTGCACGCCGAGGGGAACGTTGTCGGCCACGGTCGAGGTCGGTACCACCGTGCCCGGCAGGCCGAGGAAGTTGACCACGTAGAGCGGCTCCTGCGCGCGCAGGATGCGCGCCTGGCCCTCGACGGTCAGGTCGAGATCGATCGGGAACGGCGTCTCGCGGCTGACGGGGCAGAGCAGCAGCGGATGGCGGCGGAACAACCGGTGCCAGTCGCGCAGGATCGCGGTGCGCCGCGCAAGCCCGGCCGCATAGGCGTCCTCGTCTGCGGCGGTCACGTTCGCCGCCCAGCCGGCCCAGCTCGCCTTCGTGGCGTCGTCCGCGTTCGCTTCGATCAGTGGCTGCATGAAGCGCAGGCTGTCGGTCATCAGCAGGGACCGCCACAGTGTGGCCGCCTCGTCCCAGTGCGGCGGCGTCACCTCCTCCACGACGCAACCGGCATCCGCGAGCCAGCCGGCCGCCTGGCGCAGCGCCGCGACGACCGGTGACGTGGCGCCGAGGGTGGCGAGGCCAACACGGATCGGCCGCGCAATGGGCGCGCCAGCGAGCGGTGACGGCGTGTGCCACGGGTCGGGCTGCGGCCCGGTCATCATCGCCACCAGGGCCGCACGCAGGTCCGCGATGGTGCGCGCGAGCGGCCCCTGTACGGAGAACAGCTGCAAGCTGATCGGCCGCTCCGCAGTGGCGAGCGGATTATTGGCCGGCACACGGCCGAGGCTCGGCCGGATGCCGGCGACCCCGGTCGCGTAGGCCGGGTAGCGGATCGAGCCGCCGAGGTCGTTGCCATGCGCGATCGCGCCGATCCCGGCGGCGAGCGCGGCGGACGCCCCGCCCGAGGACCCGCCCGGCGTCACTGCCGGGTTCCTGGGGTTGAGCGTGCGCCCGTGCAGCGCGTTGTCCGTAAAGTAGCGGTACGAGTAGCAGGGCGCGTTGGTGCGCCCGACCGGCAGCGCGCCGGAAGCGCGCAGATTCGCCACCACACCGCTGTCGTCCGGTGCGATCAGATCCTTGTAGGCGATCACGCCGTTGGTGGTCGCGTAGCCCTTCTGGTCCGCGTTCACCTTGATCGGCACCGGCACGCCGTGCAGCGGCGCCACCACCTCGCCGCGCTTGACCGCCGCGTCAGCGGCATCGGCGGCCGCCAGCGCCTCGTCGGCACGCACCTCGACGACAGCATTGATCCGAGGGTTCACCGCCTCGATCCGCGCCAGGAACGCCTGCACCACCTCGCGCGCGCTGGCCGCGCGGGTGCGGATCAGGCGCGCCTGATCGAGAGCCGGGAGGCGCCAGAGCTCGGTCATTGCGTGTCCCTGTCATTTGCCGCGGAACGTAGGCGCGCGCTTCTCCAGGAAAGCGCGCTTGCCCTCCGCGTGATCGGCGGTCATGAAGAGCGCGGCCTGGAGCTCGCGCTCCTTGGCGAGCGCCTCCTCCAGCCCCTCGGCGAGCACGGCCTTGGTGAACGCGAGACTGAGCGGCGCGAGCTCGGCGAGCACGAGTGCACGCTTCTTGGCCTCCGCCAGCGCCTCGCCGGGCGCGCAGAGCCGATCCACCAGCCCGATCTCGTGGGCGCGGCGCGCGTCGATCGTCTCGCCGAACAGCAGCAGCTCGCGCGCATGGCCGAAGCCGATCCGGCGCGGCAGGGTGTGCAGCAGGCCGAGATCAGGGATCAGCCCAACCTTGGCGAAGGGCGCGCGGAACAGCGCATCGCCCGCCGCCACCGCGTGGTCGCAGGCGCACAGCACAGACAACCCTGCGCCGACGCACCACCCCTCGACAGCGGCAATCAGCGGCAGGCGCGAGTGGACCATCAGCCGAATCATCTTGTGCGTCCGCCGCATCCGCTCGCGCGCCGCATCGAGCGCGTCCACCTCCATGCCGGCGAGATCGCCGCCCGAGCTGAACACGCCAGCCGTCCCGGTAACGACAGCGGCGCGGATCGCACCATCGGCCTCCAGCTCCTCGAGCGCCTCGACGAAGGCTGCGCGCATCGGCACGCCGAGCGCGTTGCGCCGCTCGGGCACGTTCATCGTCAGGGTCGCGACCGGCCCATCGCGCTCGACCAGCAGAGGTGGATGCTCGGTCGCGCTCATGCCGCGAGCCTGAGCGTCGCCTCGGTGCGCGCCTGCAACGCCTCCAGCGTCATGCCGGGAACCATGTCGCGCACCGCGAAGCCGTCGGGCGTGATGTCGAGCACCGCCAGGTTGGTGTACACGCGCGACACCACGCCGAGCGCGGTCAGCGGATAGGAACAGCGCTTCACCAGCCGCGGGCGACCGTCCTTGGTGGTGTGCTCCATGATGGCCCAGAGCCGTTTCGCCCCGGCTGCAAGGTCCATCGCGCCGCCGACCGCAGGCGCCATCTCGTTCGAGCTGATCGCCCAGTTGGCGATGTCGCCGTTCTCCGCCACCTCGAAGGCGCCGAGCACGCAGAGATCGAGATGCCCACCGCGGATCAGTGCGAAGCTGTCGGACTGGCTGACGAAGGATCCGCCGGGAAGCAGCGTCACCATCTGCTTGCCGGCGTTGATCAGCCATGGATCCTCGTGCTCGGGCAGCGGAGCGGGCCCGACGCCGATCACGCCGTTCTCGGCCTGGAAGATCACCTCGCGCCCTTCCGGCACATGATCGGAGACCAGCGTCGGGATGCCGATGCCGAGATTGACCACCCAGCCCTCGGGGATGTCGACGGCGAGCCGCGCGGCCATCCCGTTGCGGTCGAGCGGTTTCGCGTCCGTCATTGCGCCCATCACGCGTCCTCCGTCACCACAGCCGCGGGGCACCGTAGGGGATGTGCACCACGCGGTCCACGAACACGCCCGGCGTGACGATCCGCTCGGGATCGAGCGCGCCGAGCGCGACGCGGTGCTGCGTCTGCACGATCGTCAGCTCCGCCGCCATTGCCATCACCGGATTGAAGTTGCGCCCGGCCCTGCAGTAGGTGAGATTTCCCCAGCGATCCGCCTCCCACGCCTCGATCAGGGCGACATCACCCTTGAGCGCGTGTTCGAGCACGCAGGCCACGCCGTCGAACGCGCGCACCTCCTTGCCCTCGCCGAGCTGCGTGCCGGCCGCGGTTGGCGTCCAGAACGCGGGGATGCCGGCGCCGGCCGCGCGCATCCGTTCCGCCATTGTGCCCTGCGGCACCACCTCGAGCTCGATCCGGCCGTCGCGGTAGAGTTCCTCCAGGACCACCGAGCCACGCGAGCGCGGATAGGAGCAGATCAGCTTGCGCACCCGACCCTCGGCCATCAGCCGCGCGAGGCCGTGCGTGCCGGTGCCAGCGTTGTTCGACACCACGATGAGATCGCGCAAGCCCCGCTCGCACAGCGCCTCGATCAGGTGGTTCGGCGTGCCGACCTGACCGAAGCCGCCGACCAGCACGGTGGAGCCGTCCTGAACGTCGGCCACCGCCTCGATCGCCGAGGCGACGAACTTGTCGATCATGCGTTCACCCGGAACAGGCCGTTGTTCACCACCACCGCGTCGCGCTCGGCGACGCGCGCGCGGAACGCGTATGTGCCGCCGCCCTCGTCCCAAAGCTCGGTGCGGATCGTCTCGCCTGGAAACACGGGCGCGGAGAAGCGGAGCGCGAGGTGGCGCGGCCTTGTCGTGTCATAGCCGCAGACGCGGCGGAGCAGCGCGTGGGTCACCACGCCGAGGGTGCAGAGCCCGTGCAGGATCGGCCGGTCGAACCCGGCTGTCTTCGCCACCGCCGGGTCGATGTGCAGCGGGTTGTCGTCGCCGTTCAACCGATACAGAAGCGCCTGTTCCGGCCGTGTGGTGAGCTCCACCGCATCGTCGGGCGCGCGCTCCGGCATCGGATGCGGCGGACGCACCGGGTCGGACGGTCCGCCGAAACCGCCATCGCCACGCAGGACCGTCGACTGGTCGAGGGTCGCGAGCGGCGCGCCGGTCGCCGCATCGACCACCTCGCGCGCGGAGTAGAGCAGCGCCCCCTTCCCTTCTCCGCGATCGACCAGGCCGGTGACGCGCGTGCGCCCGATCACCTCGCCGTCGGCCGGCAGGGGCGCGTGCCAGGTGATCGCCTGCTCGCCGTGCACCAGCCGCTTCCAGTCCACACCGGTGTCGAGATTCCTCAGCCAGAACCCAGGGTAGCCGAGCACCACGGCGATCGAGGGAAACGACTTGAGCCGCGTCTCGTAGACGAAGTCGAGCTGGCGCTCATCCAGCGGATCCTGGCCGAGCCCGACCGAGAGCGCATAGAGGATCGTGTCGCGCTTCGCGAGGCGCTGGCGCGTCTCCGGGATCGGGAAGGTGCGCAGCCTCCGGGGATCGATCGCCATGGTCAGTCCGCGAGCTCGATCACCGCATCGAGCGCCACCGCACCGCGTCCTTCCGGCAACACCATGATCGGGTTCACGTCCACCGATTGCAGTCGCGGCCCTGCCTCGGCGCCAAACACCGACAGCCGCGACAGCGCCGCGGCGAGTGCCCGCACATCCGCCTTCGGCCGGCCGCGCGCTCCATCCAGCAGCGGGAAGCCGCGCAGGCTGCGGATCATCGCCAGCGCCTCGTCCTCGCCGAACGGGCAGAGCTTCAGCGCGACGTCGCGCAGGATTTCGACGAACACGCCGCCCAGGCCCACCATCGCCACCGGGCCGAACACCGGATCGCGGTTCAGCCCGATCACGCATTCGACCCCACCCGTGACCATCGGCGAGACGAGCACGCCGGTGACGCGCGCCTGCGGATCGTAGGCAGCGGCGTTGCGCAGGATCGCGGCGAAGCCCTCGCGCACCGCGTCGTCGTCCGCGAGACCGAGCTTCACTCCGCCCGCCTCGCTCTTGTGCAGGATGTCGGGCGAGACAAGCTTCAACGCGACCGGCGCGCCGATCCGCCGCGCCGCGGCCACCGCGCCGTCGGCGGTCTCGCACACCTCCTCCTCGGGCACGGCGATGCCGATCGCAGACAGGATGCGCTTGGCCCCGGCCTCGTCCGGCGCGGTCTCCGGCAGCGCGGGCACCGTGACCTCGGGCGGTGTGTCAGCCAGCCCGCGCGCAAACGCCTCGCCGAACCGGCCCATCGCCGCCAGCGCCACCACCGCACGCGTCGGGTCCTCGAACACCAGGAATCCGTCCGCCTCCCACGCCTTCACCGTCTCCACCGGCGCGATGATGGAGAGGATGAACAGCCGGTCGGGGTGCCGCGCGACCGCCTTCTTCAGCTCCTCGCGCAGCCGTGGTGCGACCGAGGCTGAAGCGCCGACCTGGGTGAAGAACCCGATCGCGCTCGTGTAGCCGCCATCACCCAGCATGCTCTCGGCGAAGGTTCCGACCACGCTCATGTCGTTGAAGGCCTGCGCCGTGCAATCCACCGGATTGGCTGGCGCCGAGAACGGAATGAGCGCCTTCAGCCGAAGCTGCGCCGCCTCCGGCATCGGCGGCATGGGCAGCCCCAGCGCATCCGCTGCGTCCGAGATCAGCACCCCCGCCCCACCCGAGATGGTGATCACCCCGAGCGTGTTGTTCACCGGGTAGATTCGGCGCGTCGCGACATGCGCGATGTCGACCAGCTCTTCAGTCGTGCGCACGCGATGGACACCGGCATCACGCAACACCGCGTCGGTCACCGCGTCGTCGCCGGCGATCGAGGCGGTATGGCTCTTTGCCGCCGCCGCGCCCAGACTCGACCGGCCAACCTTCATCATCACCACAGGCTTGCGGTTGCGGCGTGCGGTCTCGATCGCGGTCAGGAACGATCCGGCCTCGCGGATGCCCTCCGCGTACACCGCAATCACATCCGTCGCCGTGTCCTCGGCCATCCACTGGATCACCTCGCCGAGCGAGACGTCCGCCTCGTTGCCGGTGGTGACCAGCAGCGGCGCGCCGACGCGCCGGTCACGGCAGAGCGCGCCAAGATGCGAGCCGTAGGCACCCGACTGGCTGGCGATGCCGATCCGCCCCGGCAGCGGCCAGCCGTTCTCGAAGCTTGCCGAGAAGATCGGGAAGTAGCCGCGCGACGCATCGAACAGGCCGAGGCAGTTGGGGCCGAGCAGCCGCATCCCGCCCAGGCGTGCCGCCGCGACGATCTCCGCCTGCGCGGCCGCGCCCGCCTCGTCCACCTCGGCGAAGCCGGCCGTGAACATGATCGCCGCCTTCACCCCCTTGGCAACGCAGTCCTGCACCGCCTCGAGGGCCGAGGACGCGGGCACAGCGATGATCGCCGCATCCACCGTGCCCGGCACATCCCCGATGCGCGGATACGCCGTCAGCCCCTGCACCTGCTCGCGGTTCGGATTGACCGGATAGAGCGCGCCGGCGAACCGCCGCGTCTTCATGTACGCGATCGGCCGGCCGCCGATGCGCGTCGGATCGTTCGAGGCCCCGAGAACCGCGAGCGAGTCCGGCCTGATCAGGCTCGTCAGACCGGCGGACGCCGCCACGCTCACACCGTCGCCGCGGAACCGAGCACGCCCGTCACCTGCGCCGACAGCGTGCCGCCATTGCCGTGCACCAGCGCGATGTCGCAGTCCTTCAGCTGGCGCTCACCGGCCGAGCCGCGCAGCTGCGTCACCGCCTCGATGATCAGGAACAGGCCGTACATGCCCGGATGCACGCAGGAGAGCCCGCCGCCGTTCGTGTTCACCGCGAGCCGGCCACCCGGCGCGATCGCCCCGCCCTCGACGAACCGCCCGCCCTCGCCCTTCGGACAGAAGCCGAGATCCTCCAGGAACAGCAGCGTGCAGACCGTGAACGCGTCATAGAGCATCGCGAGCTTCACGTCCGACAGTGCGATGCCCGCATGCGCCAGCGCCCGCGGCCCGCTCTCCGACGCCGCCGACACTGTCAGATCCGGCATCGTGCTGATCGCGCGATGCCACTGCGCCCCCGCCCCGCCGAGGAAGTAGACCGGCGGCTTCGCCAGGTGGTTCGCACGGTCGGCGCGCGTCATCACGCAGGCCGCACCGCCATCGGTCACGAGACAGCAATCGAGCACCGTCAGCGGATCGCTGATCATCCGGCTTGCCAGCACGTCTGCCACACTGAGCGGCCCGCGCGCGAAGGCCGCCGGGTTCAGGTTCGCCCACGCCCGCGCCGCCACCGCGATCTCGGCGAGCTGCTCGCGTGTGGTGCCGAACCGGTGCATATGCCGGCTCGCCGCCAGCGCGTAGGCCGTCAACGGCATGCGCGGCTTGAACGGCGCCTCCCACACCTGTGGCTCGCTCATCGACACCAGACGCCCGCCTGCCGTGCGCTGGTTCGAGCCGTAGCAGATCAACGCCACGTCGCAGAGCCCGGCATCGAGCGCGAGCGCCGCATGCAGCAGATGCGCCTCGAAGCTCGCCCCTCCGATATTGGTGCCATCGACGAAGCGCGGCCGCAGGCCAAGATACTCGGCGACCGACAGCGTCGGAAACGCGTGCGTGCTGGTCGCGGCGAAGATGCCGTCGACGTCAGAGAGCTTCAGGCCCGCATCGTCGACCGCGTTCAGCGATGCCTCCCCGAGCAGCTCGATTGCGGAACGGCCAGGAGCCTCGCCGGTCCCCGCAGTGCCGATCCCGACGACTGCCGTCTTGCCCCTCAGCGCATGTGCCATGGCGGAAAATCCTCAAGAAACGCAGGGCTCCGCCCTGCACCCGGGGGGGGGGGGGGGGGGGGGGGGGGGGGGGG
>NZ_JBHYDW010000025.1:12061-37247 GCF_051860475.1 Elioraea sp.
GGCCCCCGTTTGGCTGTCCCCGCCGAGTGCGTTTTGCCCCCCCTGCCCTGGTCCTTGGGGTAAAATACCAAAACATCGGCGGGCCCCGCCCGGCAACCCGCGGGGGGGCGGTAGGGCCCCCCGGACCCCCCAATTCACGCAGGATCGAAAACGATGCCCGGCGCGCCGTCCACCTCAGCGATGCGCGCCTTCACGCGCTGGCCGATCTTCACCTCCGCGGGCGGCAGGCCGTCGACACGGCTCATCATCCGCACACCCTCGTCGAGCTCCACGATCGCGATGTTGTAGTCGTTGGAGGAACCGTCGGGATTGGGGCGCTGGCGCGCCACCGTGGTCGCATAGACCGTGCCGAGCCCGCTCGCCGGCACCCATTCGAGATCGCGCTCGCCCGTGCCCGGCAACGCGACACGCGGATAGAACACGTGCCGCCCCGTCGACGCGCTGCGCTGGATCATGAACCGACCCTCCTTCAGGAAGGCACGGAACGTTGCCTCAGGGCCGGGCCCCGCCTCGGTCATGGATCGATCCTCCCTCTCCGTCACCAGAGAGGATGGCCCGACAGACGCGCGGCGGCAACCTCAGCTCTGGGCGTCAGGCGAGACCGCGATGCAACTCTGTCCCCGCTGCTCGACGCGCTGACACGCCGCCACCGCCGCCGCCGCCGACAGCCCGACCAGGCGGGCGCGCACCAGCGTCCCGTTGCCTGTGACGACCGAGGCAATCGCGACCTGAGCCCCACCCAGCAGCTCCGGCGCGGCGCGGCGGGCCTGCTCGATCGCGTTGCGCGCCGGTCCATGGCTCTGGAACGCCCCGACCTGGATCGCCCAGGCACCACCGATCCGCGGTGGCACCGGCGCGGCCAGAGCAGGAGCGGCGCGGGCGGACGAGATGAGCTGGAACCGCCCCGGCGGCTCAGGAGGCGCGGACGGTGGCAACGATGCCCTCACAACCATCGGCTCGCGGACGGGCGCGGTCACGGGGGCGGGCGCACGCGCGATGACGGCCGGCGGCGCCGGAGGGGTCGGCGGGGTCGGCGGGCGATACGCAAGCTGAGTCGGCGGCCCGCGCACCACGCGCCGCAGCCCCGGCGGAATGTTTGCCGGCACCCGAGCCGCGGCATAGGCCTCAGGCGCCGCTCGGTTCGCCGGCACCGTGCCGTCGATGCGCGGCGCGATCATCCCGACATAACGCCGCGTCTCGTCCGGCAGGCCGCGCTGGCGCGCGAGATAGCGGTCGAAAGTCCCCGGTCCGGCATTGTAGGCCGCGAGGAAGCCCGGAGAGCCGAACCTGTCGTACATCTCGCGCAGATAGGCTGTGCCCGCAAGGATGTTGTCGCGCGGCTGGAACGGATCGCTGCCGAGCTGGTAGCGCACCCGGAGTTCCTCCCAGGTCGCGGGCATTAGCTGCATCAGCCCCATCGCGCCGGCGCTCGAGATCGCGTCGTAACGCCCCGCACTCTCCACTCGCATGACCTCCCGGATCCACGACTCCGGCACGTCATGCATCACCGCGGCCTCGGCGATGTACGGGCCCCACGGATCGTGCGCCGGGCCGGGCGCAGCGTAGTGACCCGCGACGTGACCGGTGTGGCGCACGGCCACACGATCCGAGGCGCACGCCGCCGCGAGCAGCACCAGCGCCGCAAGCCCGGCACGGCGCACAACTGTGTGGAGCCGTCTAGTCGGGGGCAGATGCGACGTGTTGGTCAAGGCCGAGGTCTCCAGAACACCAAGAGAACACTGCAGGCTGCACCCTGGTGTTCAGCTCCTGTGTCAGTATCCAGGGCTAACCCCTTAAGGAATCGTAGCCGCGGGAGCAACCGGATTGGTACCGACAGGCTCGACTCGACCGCCGCGGCGGACCTGCCGTTGCATTCCGGCAACACCGGGGCAGCCAGGGACCGGTTCGCGGGTCAGCCGCGGGCGGCCGGCCCGACGGCGAAGCAGCCCTGCCCGCGCCGCTCGACGATCCGGCAGGCAGCCTGCGCCGCCGTCGGCGACAGCCCGACGAGTCGGGCGCGCACGAGCCGGCCGTTGGGGGTGTCGACATTCGGCGTGGCGGGCTGCGCAAGGGCAAGCAGGTCCGGCGCGGCCTCGCGTGCCCGCTCGATCGCGCTCTGCGCCGGCCCAACGGTCCGGAACGCACCGACCTGGATCGACCAGGCGCCGGCAACCGCGCCGGAGGGCCTCGGCGCCGAGGGGGGTGGCGTCGGTGGCGGCGCCGGCCGGACCGTCGCGGCGTGCGCTGCGGACATGAGCTGGAACCCGCGGGATGGGGGTTCGGCAACGAGCGACGGGGGTACGGTTGCCTCCGCGTGGACCGGGCCGCGCATCGGCTCACGCCTGGGCGTTGGTTCCGGCAGAGCCGGGAGCGCCGCCGCCACGGCGGCGGGCCCGCTGCGCGCGGGCAGTCGGTCAGGCCGCGCCGGCGGCCGCGCCGCGAGCTGCACCGGCGGACCAGGGCGCGGGCGCTGCGGCCCGCTGACCAACGCCGCCGGCACCGCCGCATAGACCGACGGTGCCGCCCGGCTCGCGGGCGCGACTCCGTCGATCCGCGGCGCGATCGCCGCCACGAAACGCAACGTTTCGCGCGGCAGGGGACGCTGCCGTGCGAGATAGCGCGAGAAGGCCCCAGGCCCTGCATTGTAGGCGGCGAGGAAGCCTGGTGAGCCGAACCGCTCGTACATCTCACGGATGTAGGCGGTGCCCGCGAGGATGTTGTCGCGGGGGTCGAACGGATCGCGGCCCAGACCGTGGCGTGCGCGCAGCATCCGCCAGGTTCCCGGCATCACCTGCATCAGCCCCATCGCGCCGGCGCGCGACACCGCCCGGCGGCGGCCGCTGCTCTCGCGCTCCATCACTTCGCGGATCCACGCCTCGGGCACGTCGTGCAGCGCAGAAGCCTCGGCGATGTGCGGCCCCCACGGATCATAGACGGCATCCGAAGCGGCGGCGTAGTCGTGAATGACCGGCACATGACCGGTACGGACCGTTTCGACCCTGTCGGCCGCGCAGCCCGCGGCGACCAGCACCGCGGTCAGACGCGCCACATGCAATCCCGGATACCATCGCAGGATCCTGGGGCGGTGCGACGTGACCATCGGGATGCATCCTCCGAAGCAGCAATGAAGCAGCGCACGCCACGACTCGGAGTTGGGTCTCCGATCGAACAGACCCTAGGTGCGTGCGTCGGAGTCGTGTCTCGCGGGAAAATTGTGTCGTTCGAGTCGCACTCGCCTCGCTTCAAAGACGCCGTGATCGCGTGGCATCCTGGCCACAGTTGTACGAGTCGTTCCTGGAGGGCCGCCCTGCGCGCCGTTCTGCCCGTGCTGCTGCTGGCCTGCATCGCCGCATGCGTGCGACCACCGCCCCCGACGCCACCGCCCGAGCCGGCGGTCGAGGCGCCAGCGGACAGTCACGGCCGGCTCGGGACGATCGTTGCGATCCGTCCCCTCGCCGCGCGCGGTGCCGAGTACATCGTCCGCGAGGACCACGGCGCGACCGTGGTGGTCGTGCAGCCTGACACCGAGGGATTCGCCGTCGGTCAGCGCGTAACCCTGCAACAGGACGGACGAACGCGTATCTCCCGCGCTCGGTGACGCGCACGGATCAGTTCAATGTCGAGCGGATCTCGGTGAGCATGGCGCGTGCCTGCGTCGCGACCTCGCCGCTCGGATCGAGGGACAGGCATCGCTCAAGGCAGGCCATGGCCGCACGCGGATGGCCGAGCTGGCGATGCACCAGGCCCGCCTCGCACCAGAGCGGGGCCGCCCTGGGGACCAGCCGCAGCATGTCCTCGAGGCACGCAAGCGCGCCAGCAAGGTCGCCTGCCCTCAGCCTGCGGATCCTGATGTTGTTCTGCAGCCTGAGCAGAACCTCGCGGTCGCGCATGCGGCGGAACAATCGCGGGTGGATCGCCGCATCCTCGTCGGCAAGCCGCCCCAGCCGTGCGTGCAGTTCCGCGGCCGAGGGAACATGGCCGCGCGCGAAGGGATCGATCGCGACCGGCCGCCCCTCGCCTTCTATGCCGACCAGGAAATGCGCCGGGAAGTCGATTCCCCAGGCGGGCCAGCCTGCGGCGCGTGCGGCGTGGATCCACAGCACGCCGAGCGCCACGGGCAGGCCGCGCCGGCGCTCGATCACGCGGATCAGGTTGGCATTGGCGAGGTCGTCGTAAGTCTCGGTGTCGCCCGCATAGCCGTGGCGGTCGGCCAGCAGGGCAGCAAGCGCGCCCGCGCGCTCGGCCGGCGCCGTGTTGCGCAGTGCGGCCGCCTCCACCGACAGGGCCGCGAGATGCGCGCGTGCCGGCGTACAATCGCCCCCCGGCAGGTCGAGCACCGCGAACAGCAGTGCCGCGATCGCGAGGTCGGGCGGCTCGTCGTCCGCGGCGCCGAACCGGCTGAGGGTTGCGCGAGCGATCTCCGGAGTCACGACGGGTCCGCACGACTGCACAGATGCATCACGCTGCGGGTAGGGGCGGTGAAGACGCGCTCGCGCACCCGCCAGCCTGCTGCTGCGAGCGCATCCTCCCACACCGCGAGCGACGTGCCCCGATACCCGACCTCCCACTTGTGCCCGAGCGGATCAGGTTCTGCGACATAGGTGCGGAACCGGTTCGGCCACTTCAGGTGCAGCGCCGTGCGCAGCCAGCCGGGCGCCACCTGCACGGCGAGCCAGAGATGCAGCCCGGACCATGGCACCGACACGATCAGATGTCCCGCCCCGGTGTCGTGCAGGCCGTGCAGCACCTGCCGCGCGGTCCCGAACGGCAGGTGCTCGAGCGTCTCGCAACAGAGCACCGCGTCGAATCCGCCGAGCGCAGCGGGATCGAGGGCGGTCAGGTCGCGCTCGTGGTGCGGCACGTCGGGACGCGTGAACTGGCGCGGACCAAGATCGAGCGTCTCAACCGCGTAGCCGGCGTTGTCCAGCAGCGCGGTGACGTAGCCGAGATAGGGGCCGATCTCGAGCACGCGCTGCGCCGTCGTCCGGCCGAGCAGCTCGATCTGCGCGTGCTGGTGCGGGCTGCGCTTCGGCGAGTAGTAGCGGTGCCACTCGGCGCGGTTCGCCGCCGGATCGGCCCGCCGGTACAACATCGTGCCTTCAGGCACGGTGCTCATGCGGCGATACCGAGCCGCGCAAGGCGGTGCGCAGCGTCTGCGTTCACCGCGCCGGACGGCAGCCGGCCCGCCGCCAGCGCCTCCACCTGGCGCACGGTGTCGAAGGCCTGGTGCGCGATCGCCTGCGGGGTCAGCCCGCCGATATGCGGGGTCGCGATCACCTTCGGATGCGCGGCAAGCGCCGGCGACGGCATCTGGTCCGGCGCGCGGCCGACATCCATCGCCGCGCCCGCGAGCGGCCCCTCGTCCAGCGCCCGACGCAAGGCCGCCTCGTCGACCAGGTTGCCGCGCGAGAGGTTCACGAACAGCGCGCCCGGCCTCATCACCGCGAAGGCACGCGCATCGAGCAGGTTCTCGGTCTCCTCGGTCGCCACAACCAGGCAGACGACCACGTCCGACGCCGCCAGCACGTCGTGCAGCGCTGCATGGCCGATCTCGGGGTCATCGGGCTCGACATAGGGGTCTGCCACCAGGACGTTCATCCGCATCGCCTTGGCGATCGCAGCGAGCCGCCGGCCGATCACGCCGTAGCCGAGGATGCCGAGTGTCGCACCGGCGAGCTGGCGACCCGTGCGTGGCTCCGGTATGTCGCCGCGGTGATAGACCGCGGTCGCACGGCCGATGCCGCGCGCAAGGTCGACCATCATCCCGACCGCGAGCTCGGCGACCGAATCGGCGAAGCCGGGTGTGGCGCGCGTCACCAGCACGCCGTGTGCCGAGGCCGCCGGCACGTCGATCGTCCGGATATCGACCGCGCAGCGCAGGAACGCAACGAGGTCGGACGCCTGCGCGAAGGTCTCGGCTTCACCCGGCGTCATGCGGTCCGAGATGATCACGGAACATCCCGCGGCAGCCGCTGCCAGTTCCCTCCCAGCGAGATGCCGTCCCGTGGTGTTCCGCCGCACCCGGGCGACACGCCCGAGCGCCGTCAGCGCGTCGTCACCATAGTAGTTGTGGAACATCTCGTCGGTATGGGCGAGGAAGACAGGCAGCATCGCGGGCTCCCGGCAGGTGACAGTCCGAGACTGGCGCGTCAGGGCGGGCAGCGCCAGGGGCCGTTCCTTGCCCGATGGCCGGCGCTTGCCTAGAACCCGCGCCCATGGCCAAGCGCCCCTCGCCGCCCGACCACGGCGCCATGCTCGCCGACCGCATCGCCCGCCGCGACGCCCTCGTCGGCGTGATCGGGCTCGGCTATGTCGGGCTGCCGCTGGTCAAGGTGTTCCTGGCGCGCGGCTTCCGCGTGCTCGGCTTCGACACCGACGCGGCCAAGGTGGCGGCGCTGAAGGCGGGGCGCTCCTACATCCGCCACATCCCGGCGGCCGATGTCGCGGCGATGAACGCGACCGGCCGGTTCGACGCCACCGCCGAGATGGCGCGGCTCGGCGAGCCGGATGCCATCCTGATCTGCGTGCCGACGCCGCTGACGCGCCATCGCGAGCCCGACATGACCTATGTGGTGGCGACGGCCGAGGCGATCGCGGCGCGGCTGCGCCCCGGTCAGCTCGTGGTATTGGAGTCGAGCACCTATCCCGGCACCACCGAGGAGGTAGTGACGCCGATCCTCGAGCGCGGCGGGCTCGTCTCGGGGCGCGACTTCTTCCTCGGCTACAGCCCCGAGCGCGAGGACCCCGGGAACATCGACCACGGAACGAGCACGATCCCCAAAGTGGTGGGTGCGGACGGCGAGGCTGCGCTGGCGCTGACGCGCGCGCTCTACGATGCCGTGGTAGTCGGCACGGTGCCGGTGAGTTCCGCCGCCACCGCCGAGGCGGTGAAGCTCACCGAGAACATCTTCCGCGCCGTCAACATCGCGCTCGTCAACGAGCTGAAGCAGATCTATGCGCCGATGGGCATCGATGTGTGGGAGGTGATCGCCGCCGCCGCCACCAAGCCCTTCGGCTTCATGCCGTTCTGGCCGGGCCCCGGCCTCGGCGGGCACTGCATCCCGATCGACCCCTTCTACCTCACCTGGAAGGCGCGCGAGCATGAGGTCGCGACGCGCTTCATCGAGCTCGCCGGCGAGATCAACACCGCCATGCCGCGCTACGTGGTGCAGCGGCTCGCGGATGCGCTCAACGACCGCGCCGGGCGCGGCCTGAAGGACGCGGCCGTGCTGCTGCTCGGGCTCGCCTACAAGAAGAACGTGGACGACATGCGCGAGAGCCCGGCCTTGAAGATCATCGAGCTGCTGGAGGAGCGCGGCGCGCGGGTGATGTTCCACGATCCGCACATCGCCGCGATCCCGCCCACCCGCGCCTACGGCCATCTCGCCGGGCGCAGGGGCGTGACGCTGACCCCCGCGACCCTGAAGGCGGCCGATGCCGTGCTTGTGGTCACGGACCACGACGCGATCGACTGGAAACGCGTCGGCCGGCACGCGCGACTCGTGATCGACACGCGGAACGCGCTTCGCCGCGCCGGCCACACGGGCGCGAACTTGGTGCTCGCCTGAGACGATGCCCCCCCGCGTCGCCCTGATCGGCTGCGGCGCCTGGGGACGCAACATCGCGCGCAATCTCGCGACCCTCGGCGCGCTCGCTGCGGTCTGCGACACGGACACGACCGCGGCCGGGGCAGCCGCGCACGGAGCGCCGGTGAGCGACCTCGACGCGATCCTCACCGATGCCGCGATTGACGCGGTCGCGATCGCCACCCCGGCCGCGACCCACGCAACGCTTTCCGCCGCCGCGCTCGCCGCCGGCAAGCACCTGTTCGTCGAGAAGCCATTGGCGCTCGACGTGACCGACGCCGAACGGCTGGTGGCGCAGGCCGTGACCGCGCGGCGCGTGCTGATGGTCGGACACCTGATGCGCCACCACCCGGCCTTCGCCGCGCTGCTCGATCTCGTGCGCGCGGGCCGGCTCGGCCCCCTCTCCTACATCGAGGCGCGGCGGCTCAACCTGGGCCGCATCCGCCGCGAGGAGGACATCCTCTGGTCCTTCGCCCCGCACGACATCTCGATGATCCTGGCGCTCGCCGGAACGTTTCCCGAGCGTGTGACGGCGCACGGGGTCGCCGTGCTGAACCCCGAAGTCGCCGACGTCACCACGACCCAGCTCGCCTTCCCGGGCGGCCTGCGCGCCGAGATCCACGTCTCGTGGCTCAATCCGGTGAAGGAGCAGCGGCTCGTGGTGGTGGGCAGCGAAGGCATGGCGGTGCTGGACGACGGCGCACCGTGGGAGCGCAAGCTCGTGCTCTATCCCCATCGGATCGCCTGGCAGGGTGGGCTGCCGGTGGCGGAGCCCGCGGCCGGCGAACCCGTCTCCGTTACCCCCGACGAGCCGCTCGCCGCGGAACTGCGCCACTTCCTCGACTGCATTGCCACCGGCGCGACGCCGCTCACCGACGGCTCGGAAGGGCTCGCGGTGCTGCGCGTGCTCGCCGCTGCGTCGGCGGCACTGCGCCCGCGTGAGGGCATTCACCCGAACGTGGAGATCGCTCCCGATGCGACCATCGGCGCGGGCACGCGCATCTGGCATTACTCCCGGGTGCTGGCCGGAAGCCGCGTCGGTGCGGGCTGCCGGATCGGCCAGAACGTCGCGATCGGCCCGCGCGCCACCCTCGGCGACGGCTGCAAGGTGCAGAACAATGTCAGTCTCTACGAGGGGGTGACGCTGGAGGACGAGGTCTTCGTCGGCCCCTCGGCCGTGTTCACCAATGTCCGATCGCCGCGCGCGGCGATCGACCGGCGCGCCGAGTTCGCCCCCACCCTGGTGCGGCGGGGTGCAACCATCGGCGCCAACGCGACGGTCCTGTGCGGGCTGACGATCGGCGAATACGCGCTTGTCGCCGCCGGCGCCGTGGTGACGCGCGACGTCGCGCCCTTCGCCCTCGTCGCCGGCAACCCGGCCGCGCGCATCGGTTGGGTCGGGCATGCGGGCGAGCGCCTCGTTTCTGCCCCGTCCGGCACCTATACCTGCCCGCGCACCGGCCGGCGCTACGTCGAGTCCGGGCCGGAGACGCTCACGGAGATCGCCTGATGCCGGAAGGTTCGCCACCCGCCCCGATCGCCTTCATCGACCTCGACGCCCAGCGCCGGGCGATCGGCCCGGCGATGGAGGAGGCGGTGCTGAAGGTGGTCCGCTCCGGCCGCTACATCCTCGGGCCCGAGGTGGTGGAACTCGAAGCGGCCCTCGCCCGCTATGCCTCGGTGCCCTACGTGCTCTCCTGCGCGAACGGCACGGATGCGCTGGCGCTCGCCCTGATGGCCTGGGACATCAAGCCGGGCGATGCCGTGCTGGTGCCGGCCTTCACCTTCGCCGCCACCGCCGAGGTGGTGGTGTGGTTCGGCGCCACCCCGGTGTTCGTCGATGTCCTCGAGGACACGTTCAACATGGATCCGGCGAGCCTGGAGACCGGGGTCGAGGCGGCGAAGCGCCTCGGCCTGACGCCGCGCGCCGTGATGCCGGTCGATCTGTTCGGCCAGCCGGCCGACTACATGCGGCTGCTGCCGATCGCGCGCCGCCACGGGCTCAAGGTGCTGGTGGATGCCGCGCAGTCCTTCGGCGCGACCTGGAACGGCACCCATGTCGCCGCCACCGGCGACATGGCCGCGACCAGCTTCTTCCCGGCCAAGCCGCTCGGCTGCTACGGCGATGGCGGCGCGGTGTTCTGCCACGACCGCGAGACGCTCGACGTGCTGCTCAGCTTGCGCGTGCACGGCCAGGACAAGGACGACAAGTACGAGAACGTGCGGGTCGGCATGAACGGCCGGCTCGACACGGTCCAGGCCGCGGTGCTGCTGCAGAAGCTCGCCGTGTTCGCGGCCGAATGCGACGCTCGTCAGCGCATCGCCGCCCGCTACAACGAAGCCCTCGCCGACGTCGCGATCGTGCCACGGATCGCGCCGGGCAACACCTCGGTCTGGGCGCAGTACACGCTGCGCATCCCCGGCCATGACCGCGCCCGCGTGCTTGGCGCGCTCAAGGCCGAGGGCATCCCGACCGCGATCTACTATCCCAAGCCGCTGAACCGGCAGACCGCCTATGCGCAGCATCCCGTGGCCGGCAACGGCGTGCCGGTGAGCGAACGGCTTGCCGCCGAGGTGTTCAGTCTGCCGTTTCACCCCTACCTGGACGAGGCGACCCAGGACCGGATCATCACGGCCACCCGGTGCGCGCTCGGGGCCTGATCGCGTCGCGCCTGTGGAACGGACCGGCCTCGGCATGGCATGCTGGGACATGGAGTCCGCGGAGGAGCACTGCCCGCCCCCGGCCGGGCTGACTGTCCCCGGCCTGCTCACGCTGCTCGGCCTGGGACCCAGAGGCGACGCGCTGCGTCGCCGACTGGCGCGCGCACTGCACGACCGCGCCCCGGCGCAGTTCCCGGCGGAGGAGGACCGTACGGCGTTCGGCCGACGGCTGCTCGGGCTGCTCGCGACGGCCGAGGGCGATGCGGCATTCCAGGAGGCCGCAGTGGTCGCAGAGGCGGACATCGCACCGTCGGAGCGACAGCTCGACCTGCTTGCGGCGGCGCGGCAGATCGCAGGTCGGGCGCTCGACGAGGCGGCGCCCGACGCCGCGGCGCGACTGCGCTCGCAACATCTGCCGGGCGCTCCGCCCGCGCTCGCGCTCGCCGCCGCGTCGGCCGACGCAGCGCTCTGGACCGAGGCGGCGCTGATCCTTTGGCGGCTGGCTGCGCTCCCGTCCCAGGCCGAGGGGGCTGCTCGGCTTGCGGCGCGGTACCCGGCGCTAGCGGACGCCCTGCCCACACTGGCCCGCCGTGGCACGCCCGAGGCGGTACCCGGCCCTGCACGTCAGCGCGACCGGCTGCTGCGGCTGATGGGCCTCGCCGAGGACCCGGACACCGCGATGCTGCTGCCTCCGCCCGGGGCGCATGTCGAGAGCAAGCTCGCCGCCCTGCCAGCCGAGCGGATTGCCAGCCTGCCGGACGGCTGGCGCGAGACGCTGCATCGGAGCTCGGGGCGGCAGGCGGGCCGGATCAATGACGCGCTTGCCGCCTTCGAACGGGCCTCGCTCACGGTCGAGGCGCGCGAGACCGCTCTTCGGGAAGCCGCACTCCAGGCAGAGCTTGATCTGGTCGCGATCGAGGCGGCGCTGACCGCCGCGCGGCAGGCGGACGCCGCGCGGGATCACGCCTGGCGGACCCTGGTTCAGGCCATCGCGGCGGCGCAGTGAGCCGCTGACACGGGGGACTACGGCAACGGCTTGGGGTCGGTGTCCAGGGAGCGCAGATACGCGATCAGGTCGGCGCGCTGCTGCGTGTTGGCGAGCCCGTTATAGGCCATCCGCGTGCCGGGCGCGTAGGCGCGCGGGTTGGCGATGAACTTGTTCAGTTCCTCGTACGTCCAGGGTTCGCCCTTCCTGGACGCGATTGCCTGGGAGTAGTTGAAACCGTCGGCATGCGCGTGATCGGCACCGACGATGCCCCAGAGGTTCGGACCAACGGCGTTGCGGCCGCCCTGATCGAAGCTGTGGCAGGCGCCGCAGGCGCGCCGCGCGATCGCCTGGCCGTTGTCGGGGTTCGCGTTCGCAAGCAGCGGGCCGATCGGCTCGATGGACGGCGCCTCGCGCTCAGCCGGCGTGGCCGCAGGCGCGGCGCCGGTATCGATCTGAAGCACGCTCTGCTCCATGCGCTTCGGATGCACCAGTGCGTCGCCGATGATGCCGGTGACCATGAACAGAATGCCCGCCGTCAGGATCGAGGCGGCGATCTTGTTCACTTCCATCGTGTTCATCGGCGACGTGACCCTTCGGCGCGATCCCACCCGGCGCGGAACCCGCCCGGTGGCTCCGTCCATTAGGCGATCCGCCGCAGGGCTTCAACCCACCGTCGGGCTGGGTGCATCCTGCGCGCCGGCAGCCGGGGAACGGGGACATGGAGACGCTGATCGGCGGTGGCTGGCTGGTGGACGTGATCCTGGTGCTGGTGCTGCTCGAAGGCGCAGCGCTGGCGTTCCTGCTCCATCGTTCGCCCAGGCGCGCCGACCTGCCAGGGCTGCTGGCCACGCTGCTGTCGGGTGCGGCACTGCTGCTCGCGCTCCGGGCTGCGCTGATCGGGGCCGGCGCCGTCTGGATCGCGGCCTGGCTCGCGGCCGCGCTTGCCGCCCATCTTCTCGATCTCTGGCTCAGGCTCGGTCGCTGAGCGGAAAGAAGACGGGGCGGCACGAGGCCGCCCCGAGGGGTCCAGTGGGCGTGGGGACTCAGCGTGACGCCGAGCGCAATGGACCCAAGGTGACCGCGTTCAGTTCCGGATAGTCGGTCAGCATTGACCGGCCCAGCAGCGGCTTGTTCGCGCCCTGGTGGCAGGTGGTGCAGTTCACCTTCAACGGATCTCCGGCCGGGCCGAGCCGCGAGGCGGTCGCGTCGCCGCGCTCGGGCGGGCCGTGCGGATTGGCGGCCCAGAGCGGACGCAGGGGTTCGATGTAGCTGGCGTTCAGCTCGCGCACCATCCGGATGCCGTGCCAGGCCGTCACGCGCTGGGGGGTCGAGGTCTGCCAGGAGCCGAAGTTCTGGGTGTTGTGGCAGAAGGTGCAGTTCTGCCCCGTTGCCGCGCTGAAGTGGAACATCAGCCCGTAGGTCAACTCGGCCCCCATGATGGTCGCCGGGTTGCCCGACGGCAGCGGGGTCTGGCCGGTCACGCGGATCGGCGCGTCGCCCAGCAGGAACGGCGTGAACGGATCGCGCGGCAGCGACGACATCCCCACCGACGGCGAGGCGATGTTCTGCCCGGCAGCCGAGGCGACGATGCCGCGTGTCCGCCGCGGATCCGGATCGGTCGACCATACCGCCTCGGGGATCGGCCTGCCGCGATGGCAGGTGTAGCACGTGACGCCGGTCTGACCGACATGCGCCTGCCACGAGGCATTGATGGTCTTGGTCATCTGCAGCATCCGCCGCGTCACGACCTTGGTGTACACCTCGTCGGAGGCGAGATTCTCGGGGTTGTGGCAGTAGTTGCAGCCCTGCTCGGGCGACACCCAGGCGGTGATGCCGATCATCAGCCGGGTGAACTCGTTGGCGTCGAGATCGCCCAGCACCTGGACGTTCTCGTACACCTCCGACGCCTTCTGCCCGGCCTTGTCGATCTCGGGCGTCGGCTCCGGCACCTCATGGCGCGCGCGCTGGGCCGCCACCGTGCGCGGGTTCGTCACCAGCTCCATCGCGGTGCCGCGGTTGCCCACCTGCACGACGTCCACCGGTGGTCGTTCGAAGCTGGTGAACACGACCACCACACCCAGCGCGCCGAGGACGGCCAGGACGATCTTCAGGGTGAAGCTCATCGCATCGCTCCTGCGGCAAGGGCGGGATCGGCCATCCCGGGCACGATCGGGGCGTACATCGGCGCGAAGCCGTGCTTCACCGCCCAGAGGTACCAGTTGTCGACCACGGTGCCGGTCAGCAGGATGCCGATGCCGCCGGTCAGCGGGCACAGAACCGCGAACCACCAGGCCCAGCGATGGATGCTCTCCATCGTCGCGTTGAAGCCCATGGTCCAGCGCCAGAAGATCGCGGCGCGCTCGGCCGCCGTGCCGCGATCGAGCGTCTGCTCGATCTCACGCTCGCCGCCGTAGCGGCTGACCGCGAGGATGGTCGCGCCATGCATCGCGAACAGCAGCGTCGAGCCGTACAGGAAGACGATCGAGAGTGCGTGGAACGGGTTGTAGAACAGGTTGCCGTAGCGGATCGAGAATGCCGCCGTCCAGTCCAGGTGCGGGAAGATCCCGAACGGCACCGCCTCGCTCCAGCTGCCCATCACGACCGGACGGATGAAGCCCAGCACCAGGTAGAGCCAGATCGCCGCTGCGAAGGCCCAGGCGACATGGGTGCCCATGCCAAGCTGGCGCGCGCGGCGATAGACGCGCGTCCACCAGAGCAGGATCGAGAGCGTGAGGAAGAAGCCTGCGAACAGCCACCAGCCGCCGTCCTGCATCGGCGGCAACCTCAGCCCATAGTGGGCCGGCGGCGGTTCAAGCCCGAGCCAGAACAACTGGCGGACGAACTGCACCGGATCCCAGGCCACCGAGGCCCACATGTTGAGGCCGATCGTGACGAAGGCGACCATGAAGAACGCGATCGACAGCGTGCCGAGCCAGCCGAGATAGATCGGACCGAGCTGCGCATCGCCGATCTTGCCGAGCAGGCGGTTGAAGCTCGCAGGCCCCGTCCGCGGGGAGTCGCCCTTGGGCAGCGGCACACCCGGATAGGGCGTCGGGCCGTGCACGATGACCCGGGTGAAGATGTTCTGGTATTCGGCCATGGGCGTGTCTCCCTTGCCTCAGGACCAGATCGGAAGGTTGAGCCACCAGCCCCACCATTCCGGCCAGCCGCGGGTCCAGAACGGACCGCTGATGACGATGCAGACGGCACTCCAGAACCCGGCCGAAAGGGCAAGGAACAGCCCGAGGCGATGGATGCCGAGCGTGCCGATCGAGTAGCCGATGAGGTCGCGGAAGAAGGTGTTCTCGTGCTCCGGCGTCTTCACCGGCTCGCCCTTCGGCGGGTTCAGCGCCGAGAGCACCAGCGCGCCATGCAGGCTGAGCGCGAGCGTGGTGGCGAAGAAGAACGACACCGCGATCATGTGCGCCGGATTGTAGTGGAAGTGCAGGTACTGGTAGCCGACGTTCGATACCCAATCGAGATGGCTGAAGATGCCGTAGGGGAAGCCGTGCCCCCAGGCGCCCATCAGCAGCGGGCGGATCACCACCAGCGTGATGTAGGCGAACACCGCCACGCCGTAGGCGACCGGGATGTGGTAGCCCATGCCGAGCTTGCGGCTGATCTCGGCTTGGCGGAGCGCCCAGGACACGAAGGCGCCGATCGCGCAGATCGTGATCATCTGCCACAACCCGCCTTCCTTGATCGGCGCGAAGGCGAGCCCGTATTTCAGGTCGGGCGGCGCGATGTTGATCGTCCAGACATTGAACGTGCCCTGCAGCGCCGCGCCGTAGAGGATCAGCAGCGTGCCGAGCACGGTGAAGAAGATGGTCGTGACGCCGAAGAAGCCGACATAGAACGGCCCGACCCAGAAATCGAAGAGGTCGCCACCGACGAGGGTTCCCCCTCGCACCCGGTACTTCTTCTCGAAGCTGAGCATCGCCATGGTGGGTTTCCCCTTGCCTTATCGAGAGCGGGCGGGTCGGGCGCGGGATGCCGGAGACGGACGGGCCTGGCGCCGAGACGCCGCGCCCGCCCGTCATCCGGCGGTCACCGCTAGGTCAGCATGACCAGCGAGGTGTCGTAGGACACCGCCGCCGCTGCACGCTTCCCGTCCAGCCAGTTGAACCTGTCGGTGCCGAGCAGGATGAAGTGGATCAGCAGCGCCAGGACCAGCAGGAACACGCCGAGTGCAACCAGCACGCGACGCGGGTCGAAGATCAGCCAGATTCGCCACATGTCGGGACCCTCCCTAGGTCAGGTAGGACGCGACGGTGGCGGCACCGTCGATCATCGACTGCCGCCACCCACCAACGGGTGGCAGCCAGGGTCGCCACATCCAGACGAGGATGTGGGCGACGACGGCGACGACTGTGAAGATGGCGAAGCTCGAGACGAAGACTCCGTGGAATTCCTTCGCCTCGTGTTCCGTCAACCCCGACAGCGAGCCGTCGGTTCGCTCAGCCATTGTTGTACCTCGTGGCTGATGGCCTTGCGGCCGTTACCGCGCAAGTCCCGCGCGGCGGGGATCGGAACGGTGGATCGCACCGCCGCCGATCGGTGATCCGGTGCGCGGGGCGTTCGTTCGCCAGCCGGACCGGGAAGAGGACGGGGTACACGGTCATGCCGGCACCCCCCGGAGCTGCTCGGCGAGCACGCGTGCGGCGCGCTCGACGGTCACGCGCGCCTCGCCGGCCTCGCGCGCGGCGCGCTCGATCCGCTCGCGCAGGCGCTTGGCGGCCGAGATCCGGACCAGGAAGGGTTCAGACTCGAGATGCATGTCGAGCAGCTCGCGTGCCTCGTCGTCCCAGGGCTGGCTCACGCGCGCCGGCGTCGCCTCGATCCGGTCGAGATCGGTGCCGAGCGGCAGGATGTGGAACAGCGCGTCGAACAGCGCGTTGCAGTACTCCTGCACGATGTAGGTCGCGCCGGCATACCCCATGAACGGCGTGCCGGTGGCACGGCGGATGATCGCTCCGGGGAACGAGGCCGGAATGTACATCGCGCGTGACTTCAGCTCGGCCGCGTACATGCGCTCGTTGTAGGAACCGAACAGCACCAGCGGCGGCGACGTGCGCATCGCTGTGCGCACCGCCTCGTTGTCGGGCTTCTGCCCAGGCTTTCGGGCGAAGGAGAAGGCGCAAGGAACGCCCATCTCGTCCTCAAGGAATCGCTTGAGCCCGCGCGCGTAGGTCTCCGAGGCCACGACCGCGAAGGAGGCGGAGGCGAAGAAGTCCTGGGTGACGCTGCGCCAGAGGTCCCAGATCGGCTTGATCGTGGTGTGCTTCTCGCGCGCGATGAACGGCTCGGGATCGACACCGACGAGCTCGCCGAGCGTGCGCAGGAAGTTGGTGGTCGCGAACAGGCCGATCGGTGCCTGAAGGTACGGCCGATCAAGCGCCTCGCAGAGCTTGCGGCCGAACTCCCGGTACATGCAGATGTTCACATCGGCATCGGCGAGGCGGGCGATCTCGTCGAGATGCGCGCCGAGCGGGAATACCAGATTCACCTCGCAGCCGATCCCCTCGACCAGGCGCCTGATCTCGGCGAGGTCGGATGGCATGTTGAAGGTGCCGTAGATCGGCCCGATGATGTTCACGCGGGGCTTGGCGCCCTCGGGCCGCGCTTTCCGCACCTTCGGCTTCTTCAGACCGAACTCAGTCCAGAGCCAGTAGATCGCCCGGTCAGCGGCCTGCCACTGATCCTCGTCGATGGTGCGCGGAATGAACCGCTTCAGGCTCGAGCCCTCGGGCGTCACGCCGCCGCCGATCATCTCGGCGATCGAGCCGGTGACCACCACCGAAGGCAGGTCCTCGTCGCCGGTCTGGTCGGCGCGCTTGAGCAGTTGCTCGGTGCCGTTCTGCGACAGCGCGTCCTCGTCGAGCCCGGTCACCACGATCGGCAGCTCGTGCGGCGGCAGCGCATCCGTGTAGTGCAGTACCGCGGTGACGGGCAGGTTCTCGCAGCCAACCGGACCGTCGATCACCACGCGCAGCCCGCGCACTGCGGTGAAGGCATAGACGCAACCCCAGTAGCCGCCGGCGCGATCGTGGTCGAGGACAAGCATGGCTTACGTGCCCACCGCTTCTTCGGCCTTGGCGCGCGCGGCGCGCAGGCGCTTCTGCCGATCGCGGAAGCCGGGCGGCTCGGACGGGATGTCGCGGAAGCCGTAGCCGGGCCCTGCCGGGGTGCCGACGCCGTCGAAGAACGAGACCATGCGCCGAAACCGCTCCGCCCCGCGTGTCTGGGCCGCGACGATGCCCGCCATCGAACCAGCGCCCGCAGGGCCGAAGAGCGGCCGGGCCGAGACCATGTTGGTGAAGTAGAGCGCGGGGATTCCCGCCTCCTTCGCCTTCTGCACCACCGGAGTCGTGCCGAGCGCGAGGTCGGGCCGGACATCGAGCATCGCCGCGATGTCCTGCTCGAGCGAGGCGCGGTACTGGACGTGCACGCCCCGTGCCTCGAGCCACTCGAGGTCGGACGCCGACCATTCCGTGCGCGGACAGGCCGTGCCCACGTAGGGCACCCGCGCCCCCGCCTCGACCAGCAGCCGCGCGACCAGTAGTTCGGAGCCCTCGTAGCCGGAGACCGTGACGGTGGCGTCGATCGGTGCGGCCTTGAGCGCGCCCGCGATCGCCGGCAGCGCGCGCGCCTTCGCCGCGTCGATCTTCTCGGCACCAGCACCGGCTGCCGCACCGATCGCCTCCAGCCAGGCGGCCGTACCGTCCACGCCCACGGGCCCCGAGCCGACGACCGGTCGGCCCGCCGCACGGAACTCGCGCACCGAGGCGACGTAGAACGGATGCACCGCCGCCACCGCGACGCAGTCGAGCGCGCCATAGAGATCACGCCATTCGCGCGCAGGTGTGGCCGGCCCCACCGCCAGCCCCATCGGCGCGAGCAGCGCGCCGATCCCCACCGGATCGGCCGGAAAGAGCTCGCCGATGAGCGACACGGTCGGCAGATCGGCCTGCTCACGCGGCCGCGCCACCGGCCCGGCCTCGGCCTCGCGGCGCGCGTAAGCCAGCATCGCGCCGGCAAGCACGTCCTTCGCCTCGGCATGGGTCGGCACGCCGAACCCGGGCACGTCGATGCCGATGATGCGCACGCCGTTGATCTGCTTCGGCAACAGATCGAGCGGCACCCCCGACGCCGTCGGGACGCAGAGGTTGGTGATGATCACTGCATCCACCTGCTCGGGATCGGCCGCCTTGTGCACGGCCTCGCGGATGTCCTCGAACAGCTTGCCGGTGACGAGGGTTTCGCTGTTGAACGGCACGTAGCCGACGGTGCGGCGCGCGCCGTAGAAGTGGCTGGTGAAGGTCAGGCCATAGACGCAGCAGGCCGAGCCCGAGAGGATCGTCGCGACACGCCGCATCCGGAGGCCCACACGCAAGCTGCCGAACGCCGGACACATCGACTGCGGCTGGTCGTGCGGCCCGCGCGGATAGTCGGCGCCCAGGCGATCCATGGTCGCGCTCTTGCCGGCCGCACGCGCGGCCTCGATCATGGTCTCGCGACCGCCATGGCAGCCGCCGCCCTCAGGCACAGGACGGGGAGCGCCGCCGTCCATCACACGCCCTCGTAGACGACTTCGAGCGACGGCTTCTCGATCAGGTCGGCGGCGCACATGTCCTCGATCGTCGCCGGATCCAGCACGACATGGCGCCCCACCGTCTCGCCGCTGAACAGGCCGAGCAGGTCCTCCTGGGTCAGCGGCTTGGGCCGCACGGGTGGCGCTTCCGCCACCTGGACCCCCAGCGCCTCGAACAGCGGAGCCCAGCGCCCACCGGGCTTGCCGATGATCTCGTAGTTGGCGCTCTTGCGGCGGATGTCCTCGTCCGCCGGGATCGCGGCGAGCACGGGGATGCCGGCATGCTCGGCGAACGCCGCCGCCTCGCCGGTGCCGTCATCCTTGTTGATGACGATGCCCGCCACGCCGACATTGCCGCCGAGCCGGCGGAAATACTCGACCGCCGAGCAGACATTGTTGGCAACGTAGAGGGACTGCAGGTCATTCGAGCCGACGATGATCACCTTCTGGCACATGTCGCGCGCGATCGGCAGGCCGAAGCCGCCGCACACCACGTCGCCGAGGAAGTCAAGCAGCACGAAGTCGAAGTCCCAGCGGTGGAAGCCGAGCTTCTCGAGCAGCTCGAAGCCGTGGATGATGCCGCGTCCGCCGCAACCGCGCCCGACCTCGGGCCCACCCAACTCCATCGCGAACACGCCGTCGCGCTTGAAGCACACGTCGCCGATCTTCACCTCCTCGCCGGCCGCCTTCTTCTTCGAGGAGGTCTCGATGATCGTCGGGCAGGACTTGCCGCCGAACAGCAGCGACGTGGTGTCGGATTTCGGGTCGCAGCCGATCAGCAGCACGCGCTTGCCCTGCTGCGCCATCATGTAGCTGAGGTTCGCGAGCGTGAACGACTTGCCGATCCCGCCCTTGCCGTAGATCGCGATGATCTGGGTCTGCTTCGTCGGCGCGGCCGTTGCGGGTGCCGGTGGATCGATCGCGGCTTCGGCGCGCAACGCCTCCGTCCGGCTCTGCTGCGGTGACGGCACGGGCTTGCCGGTGGGGATGACGGTCATTGGACCTCCCTCCAATCCAGCACCATCTTGAGACAGGCCGGGTCGGTGAATGCGGTGCGGTAGGCGGACTCCGCATCGCGCGCGGGAGCGCGATGCGTGATCAGCCCGTCGAGCGAGAGTCGGCGCGCAGCGATCAGCGCGCTGACGGCGGCGAGGTCGGCGGGTTTCCATTCCGCCGCGATGCGCAGGCGCGCCTCGCGCATGAAGGCAGGCGGGAAGGCGAAGGTGAGCCGGTCGCTGTAGAAGCCGGCGAGCACGATCTCGCCGCCCGGAGCGAGGCGCGCGACCAGCGTGTCGAGGATCGCCGAGTCGCCCGAGACATCGGCGATCACGCGGTAGTCCTTGCGGGCATCCTCGGCGGGATCGCGCACCGCATAGCCGTCCGCGCCGCCGCGCCGCGCCGGGTTCGTTTCCCAGACGACCGGCGCCGCGCCGGCGGCAACCGCGATGCGCGCCATCAGTCGGCCCAGCACGCCATGGCCGACGATCAGTTCGGGCTGTGGCCCATTGAGCGGGAAGGCGTGGTGCGCCGTGGCAGCGAGGGCGACCAGCACGCCGTGATCGCCCAGCGCGGCGTCGATCGGCGCGACCCGCGCACCGGCCGTCACCAGCCGCGACGCCGCACCGCCGAACAGCCCACGCGCGTTGCGGAAGCCGTTCGATCCCGGCACGAAGACCGTCTCGCCAACCTCTCGTCCCGAGGCCGCACCGGCTGCAGCGATCCTGCCGACCGATTCGTAGCCGGGAACCAGCGGGTAGCCCATGCCGGGGAAGGGCGGCATCCGGCCGGACCACAGCAGACGCTCGGTGCCCGTGCTGATGCCGCTCCAGGCGATGTCGACCACGACATCGGCCTCGCCAGGTTCCGCGAGCTCAAGCCGGCTCAGGGCCAGCAGCTCCGGTTCCTTCATCAGCACGGCGACGGTGTCCATCAGGGACTCCACGCGTCTGCCTCCCCATGTGTCAGTCTAACTTGACGTTGATCGAGGTCAAGCATGATTGACACTCGATTCTGACCGATCTGGAGACCGGGCCAGCAACACCCTGACCAGCAACGGATTCCGCGTGCGCACCCGGTGGGGCGCCACGAACCCGGCCTCGGCAAGCATGGCTGACAGTCGGGCCGCCGTGCGCGGCCGGCCCCGCCCCATGGCGAGCAGGTAGAGGCCGAAATACGCATCGCCGATCGGCTCGGCGCCCGCCGTATCGGCCATCGGCTCGGCGAGGATGAGCGTCCCGCCCGGCACCAGCGCCCGGCGTGCCGCGCGCAGCAGCGCAAGCGCGGTCGCGTCGTCGTGGTCGTGCACCACGCGCACCAGCGAGAGCACATCCGCACCCTCGGGCAGCGGATCGGTTCGGAAATCGCCGCCGGTGACCCCGACCATCAGCCCCGCCCCAGCGAAGCGGGCCCGGGCGCGGTCGGCAACCGCGGGCAGGTCGAACAGCATGAGCCGCAGCGATGGATGGGCCGCCGCCACCGCACCGAGGAAGGCCCCTTCCCCGCCGCCGACATCGAGCAGGCAGCGGAAGCGGTCGAAGCGCACGGCGTCCAGCACCTCGGCCGCGACCATCGGCTGCGAGGCGGCCATCAGCGCCGAGTACCCCGCGACCGCGTCGGCCCCCAGCACCGCCGGCGCCGCCGCACCGGCATAGGGCCAATAGGCGGAGAGTGCCTCGCCGCGCCCGGCGCGCAGCAGCGCCACGGGATCGGCGAGGTCGCGGTAGAGCGCCTCGTGGTGGCGCACCATCGCCGCAATGCCGGGCTCGCCCGCGACCACCGCTCCGAGCGGGCCAAGTCCGTACCGTCCCTCCGCGCGACGGGACAGGAGCCTCAGCGATGCTGCGGCATCCAGCAGCCGCAGCACGTTCTCCTCCGGCAGGTCGAGCCGAGCCGCGAGCTCCGCGGCCGTCAGCGGCCCGACCCGCAGCAGCACGAACAGGTCGAGCCGCACGCACGCGGCGAGCACCTGGCTGTAGACGAAGCCGGCGCAGAGATCGAACAGTGCCCGCGTCTCGCGCCGGGCGATCCGGCGCGCAAACGGGAGCCGCAGCGCGAGCCGGCGGAACCCGGGCGAGCCCAGCAGCAGATCGCGCAGATCGAGCGCCCGCTCGCGCCAGCCGGTGAGGAAACCGGAGCCTGGCAGGGCGCCGGCCGTCAGGGCGGCCCCCGGACTCACGCGGCGTTCAGGGCGAGCGATTTCGGCACCAGCCGGCGCGCCTCGAACAGGATCAGCGTTTCCAGCGACTCGCGGCCGGGGCAGTCAGGGATCGCGGTGGCTGCCTCACCGACCAGGTCCTCGAGATGACGCACCGCCGCCGGGATGCCGAGGGTCAGCGCCGCACTCGGCCGGCCGTGCACGGCGTCGCGGCCGGTGGTCTTGCCGGCCTCCTCGTCGTCGGCGGCGGCGTCGCGCAGGTCGTCAGCGACCTGGTAGGCTTCGCCCAGCTTCTCGCCCAGCGCGCGCCAGGGTGCGGCGGGCAAGCCCGACCCGGCCGCGCCCGCCAAGCAGGCGGAGCCGCACAGCGAGCCCGTCTTGGCACGCAGATAGGCGCCAAGATCGACGCGCGGCTCGCACTCCCAGGCCTGACCGGCGGCGATCCCGAACGGCATGCCGACCGAGTCGCCGATGATGCCCAGCAGCGACACCAGCCGGGCGGGGTCAGCCGCGCCGGCGCGGGCGAGCGCCTGGAACGCCAGCACGATCAACGCATCGCCCGCCAGCACCGCGAGCGGCTCGCCATAGGCAAGATGCAGCGCGGGCTTGCCGCGCCGGGTCGCGGCGTCGTCGAAGCAGGGCAGATCGTCATGGACCAGCGAGGCGCAGTGCAGCAGCTCGATCGCCGCGGCGGCCGCATCGGTGAGCTCGGGCAGGTCCTCGCCGCAGGCGGCGGCGACCGCGAGGCACAGCCGCGGCCGCACCCGCGCCCCACGCGGAAACACGGCGTAGGTCATGGCCTCGGCCAGGCGCGGCGGTCGACCCGGCGCCTCGGCGATGGCGATGGCGGCGGCGAGGGCTTTCTCGATCCGACCGACGGCATCCATGGTTCGATCCTCCCGGACCCGACACGGCTTCGGCCGCGTCCGGCCTCGCTGGTGTAAGGTTTCGTTGTCAACCAAGACTGTCATTGATTGCTGACACTCGTGTCAACCACAATCGGGACCGTCGCGGAAAGGAGGCTGGCCGGTGCGGGACGACCGCGTGGTGGTGATCGGTGCAGGAATGGGTGGACTGACGGCTGCCCTGCTGTTGGCGGCGCGCGGTCTTGTCGTCACCGTGATCGAGCGCACGGCAGCCCCGGGCGGCAAGATGCGCGAGGTCGCAATCGGCGAGGCGCAGATCGATGCCGGCCCGACCGTGTTCACCATGCGCTGGGTGCTGGACGAGATCCTCGCCGAGGCCGGCGCGCAGCTCGACGACCACCTGACGCTGTGCCCCGCCGCGATCCTCGCCCGCCACACCTGGGACGGCGGCGGCGCGCTCGACCTCCACGCCGAGATCGCGCGCTCGGCTGACGCGATCGGCGCATTCGCCGGCGTGGCGGAGGCTCAGGGGTTCCGCGACTTCTGCGCCCGAGCCCGCGCGGTCTATGCCAGCCTGGAACGGCCGTTCCTGCGCGCCGCCCGCCCGACACCGATCTCGCTGGCCGCGCGTGCAGGAATCGGCGGCATGCGCGACCTCTGGGGCGCGTCGCCCTTCGCGCTGCTCTGGGACGCCCTCGGCGACCATTTCCGCGATCCGCGCCTGCGCCAGCTGTTCGGCCGCTACGCCACCTATTGCGGCTCCTCGCCCTTCGCCGCGCCGGCGACGCTGATGCTGATCGCGCATGTCGAGCAGGAAGGCGTGTGGCTGGTCGAGGGCGGCATGCACCGGGTCGCGCGCACCCTCGCCGCGCTCGCCGAGGCGCGCGGCGCGACCTTCCGCTACGGCGCCGAGGTTGCCGAGATCCTCGCCGAGCACGGCCGCGTTGCCGGTGTGCGGCTGACGACCGGCGAGCGGCTTGCGGCGGACGCGGTGGTCGCGAACGCCGATGTCGCGGCCCTCGCCGCCGGGCTGTTCGGAGGGACCGCGCTGCGGGCGGTGGCGCCCACCGATGACGCCGTCCGCTCGCTTTCGGCGATCACCTGGACCCTGCATGCGCGCGCCTCGGGCTTTCCGCTCGCGCGCCACACGGTGTTCTTCTCGCGCGACTACGCGGCCGAGTTCGACGCGCTCTTCGCGCGTGGCCGCCTTCCGGCCGAACCCACCGTCTATGTCTGCGCACAGGACCGCGACGACACCGCGGCCGCCCCGGGTGGCCGGGAGCGGCTGCTCGTCCTCGTCAACGCACCGCCGACCGGCGACTTGGCACCGCCATCCCCGCAGGAGATCGCGTCATGCGAGCAGGCCACCTTCGCGCTGCTGGCGCGCTCCGGGCTGACGATCGAACGGCGCCCCGAAACCACGGTGATGACGACGCCGGACCAGTTCGCGCGGATGTTCCCGGCCACGGGCGGGGCGCTGTACGGCCGGGCGGTGCATGGCTGGCGGGCGAGTTTCCGCCGGCCGGGCGCGGTGACGAAGCTGCCGGGACTGGTGCTGGCGGGCGGCAGCGTGCACCCGGGCCCGGGCGTGCCGATGGCGGCGATGTCGGGACGCTTGGCGGCGGCGGCGGTGCTGGCGGACCTCGCTTCGATGCGCCGGTCCCACCGGGCGGCTATGCCTGGTGGTATGTCGATGCGCTGAGCGACGATGGGCGCCACGGGCTGACCATCATCGCCTTCGTCGGCTCGGTGTTCTCGCCCTACTACGCCTGGGCGCGCGGGCGCGAACCGGTACCCGCCGAGAACCACGTGGCGCTGAACGTCGCGCTCTACGGTCCGCGGGCGCGCTGGGCGATGACCGAGCGCGGGCCAGCGGCGCTGGCGCGCGCAGCGGACTCGTTCGTCGTCGGGCCGAGCAGCCTGACCTGGGACGGCTCGGCGCTGACGATCGCGATCGACGAGGTGGCCGTGCCGCTGCCACAACGGCTGCGCGGCAGCGTGCGTGTCCTCCCCGCCGCGCTCACCCGACATGCCGAGACGCTCGACGCGGCCGGGCGGCACCGCTGGCGGCCGATCGCGCCGGTCGGCAGGGTCGAGGTGGCGATGGAGAGTCCGGCCCTCGCCTGGACCGGCCACGGCTACTGGGACGCCAATGCCGGCGACGAGCCGCTGGAGGACGGGTTTGCGTCCTGGACCTGGAGCCGCGCCCCGGTCCGGGCCGGCGCGGCAGTGCTGTACGATGCGCTGCGCCGCGACGGCTCGGTGACCTCGCTCGCGCTGCACTTCGGCGCGGACGGACGGGTGACGCCGGCCGAGACGCCGCCCGAGGCGCCATTGCCG
>NZ_JBHYDW010000026.1:0-36677 GCF_051860475.1 Elioraea sp.
GTGGGCTCGCCCGCGCCGACATTGCTGCCATAGCTCGCGGCCGAACGGTCCTTCGCCGCGTGATCGACCCAGGGGGTGGCCCGCCCAGGCACCTCGCCGGGGCGGAGCTCCATCGAGGCGCGATCGCCGATCAGCTTGCGGCGCGCGTCGTTGTACCCGTCCGACAGAAGATGCGCGATCGGAACATCGACGAAGTCCGGATCGCCGTACCAGGCCTCGCGGTCGGCGAAGGCGAGCTTCTGCGCCTCGATCACCGTGTGCAGGAACGCGGCCGAAACCGGCCCCATCGCCGCGAGGTCGAAGCGCTTCAGCAGCGCCAGCGTCTGCAGATAGGCGGGGCCCTGGCTCCAGACGCCGCATTTCAGCACCGTCACGCCGGCGTAATCGTAGGTGAGCGGGTCCTCGTAGGAGGCAGACCAGCGGGCGAGATCATCCGCCGACAGCAGGCCGCGGTGGCGCCGTCCGGTGACGTCCATGATCTCGGCGCTGCGCATGAAGCGGTCGATCGCCTCGGCGACGAAGCCGCGATACCAGGCGGCGCGCGCGGCATCGATCTGCGCCACACGGTCGGACCCGGCCGCCTCGGCCTCGCGCACGATGCGCGTGTAGGTCTCGGCAAGTGCGGTGTTGCGGAACAGCGAGCCGGGCGCGGGCACCTTGCCGCCGGGCAGGAACACGGCGGCGGAGGTTGTCCACTCCTGCTCGAATAGCGGCTGCATGGTCGCGATCGTCGCCGGGATGCGCGGCACCAGCGGCACGCCGTCGCGCGCGTAGCCGATCGCGGGGGCGAGCGCTTCGGCCACCGAGATCGTGCCGTGATCGCGCAGCATCAGCATCCAGGCATCGAACGCGCCGGGCACCACGGCGGGCAGCAGACCGGTGCCGGGCACGAGGTCGAGGCCGAGCTCGTCGCGCAGCTTCGTGACCGTCGCCGCTTCGGGCGCCGGACCTTGGCCGCAGATCACGCGCTGACGGTTCTCGCGCGCGCTGTGGAGGATGATCGGCACGTCGCCGGCAGGCCCGTTCAGATGCGGCTCGGCCACCTGGAGCGTGAACCCGGCGGCGACCGCGGCATCGAACGCGTTGCCCCCGCGCTCGAGCACGCCCATGCCGACCGCGGAGGCGATCCAGTGCGTCGACGCGACCACGCCGAATGTGCCCAGCACCTCGGGGCGGGTGGAAAACTCGGGCGACCAGGATGTCATCGCGCTCCTCCGATGGATCGGCGACCCTACTCGGCACGGGCCAGCCGGAAAAGCCACGCCGGGGCATTTGACGCCCAGGCTGCCAGCACCTAGCGTCCGGCGCCGGAGCCGCCAGGACCCCTGCATGGAACGTCTCGATCCTTCGCCACCCGTCTCGGACGAGGTGAAGTGCACCACCTGCTACATGTGCGCCTGCCGCTGCGGCATCCGCGTGCACCTGAAGAACGGGCAGATCCGCTACATCGAGGGCAACCGCGACCATCCGGTGAACAAGGGCGTGCTCTGCGCCAAGGGTTCGGCCGGGATCATGAACCACTACTCGCCGGCACGGCTGCGCAAGCCCTTGAAGCGTGTGGGCGAGCGCGGCTCGGGCGACTTCGCCGAGATCGAATGGGACGAGGCGCTGGCGACCGCCGAGGCCTGGCTGCGCGAGGCGCGCGCGACCGATCCGCGCAAGCTCGCCTTCTACACCGGACGCGACCAGAGCCAGGGGCTCACCGGCTGGTGGGCGCAGGCCTTTGGGACGCCGAACTACGCGGCACACGGGGGGTTCTGTTCGGTGAACATGGCCGCCGCGGGCCTCTACACGCTCGGCGGGTCGTTCTGGGAGTTCGGCGAGCCCGATTTCGAGCGCGCCAGGCTGTTCCTGATGTTCGGCGTGGCCGAGGATCACGACAGCAACCCGATCAAGATGGGGCTCGCGGAGCTCAAGAAGCGCGGCGCGACCTTCATCTCGGTCAATCCGGTGCGCACCGGCTACTCCGCGATCGCCGATCGCTGGGTGCCGATCCGCCCCGGCACGGACGGCGCGCTCGTGTTGGCGCTGGTGCACGAGCTGCTGAAATCGCGGCGCGTGGATCTCGACTTCCTCGCGGACTATACGAATGCGGGCTGGCTGGTGATCGACGATCCGCGCGCGGCCGATGACGGGCTGTTCGCGCGCGACGAGGCGGGCACGCCGCTCGTGCTGGATCGCGGCGGTTCGCTCAGGCCCTGGAACGCCGACGGCGTGCGGCCGGCGCTCGCCCAGCCCGCCACGCTGGCGGACGGGCGGCGCTCCAAGCCGGTCTTCATGCTGACGGTGGAACGCTATCTCGACGAGCGCTATTCGGCCGACGCCGCAGCGGCGGTCACCGGCCTGCCGGCGGAGGAGATCCGCGGGCTCGCCGCCGAGCTTGCGCGCGTCGCCTTCGACGAGCGGATCGAGATCGCGCAGGCCTGGACCGACTGGCGCGGCGTCACCCACGATCGTTTCGTCGGCCGGCCGGTCTCGCTGCACGCGATGCGCGGCATTTCCGCGCACGCCAACGGGTTCCAGACCTGCCGCGCGCTGCATCTGCTGCAACTGCTGCTCGGCGCGATCGATACCCCCGGCTCGTGGCGCTACAAGTCGCCCTATCCGCGCCCGATCCCGCCGCCGATCCGTCCCGGCGGCAAGCCGGGCGAGCTCGCGCCGAACACGCCGATGCCGCGCCCGCCGCTCGGCTTCCCGATGGGACCGGAGGACCTTCTGGTCGAGGCGGACGGGCGGCCGGTGCGGCTGGATCAGGGCTATTCCTGGGAAGCGCCGATCGCCGCACACGGGCTGATGCATCTCGTCATCCGCAACGCCTGGGCGGGCGAGCCGTACCCGATCGACGTGCTGTTCCTGTACATGGCGAACATGGCCTGGAACTCGGCCATGAACGCCGCCGGCACGGTGGCGATGCTGACCGACAAGCACGCCGACGGCACCTACAGGATCCCGCGCATCATCTACTCGGACGCGTTCTTCAGCGAGACCGTGCCCTATGCCGATCTGATCCTGCCCGACACCACGTATCTGGAACGATACGACTGCATCTCGCTGCTCGACCGCCCGATCGGCAAGCCCGAGGGGCCGGGCGATGCGATCCGCCACCCGATCGTCGCCCCCGACCGCGACGTCCGCCCCTTCCAGGACGTGCTGCTGGAGCTCGGCGCGCGGCTCGGCCTGCCGGGCATGGTGACCGAGGACGGCGCGCCGAGATTCCCCGGCGGCTACGCCGACTACATCGTCAACCACGAGCGCGGCCCCGGCATCGGCCCGCTCGCCGGCTGGCGCGGCGCGGACGGCGAGAGCCACGGCAAGGGTGCGCCGAACCCGAAGCAACTCGAGCGCTACATCGCCAATGGCGGGTTCTGGCACTACGAGCTGCCGCACGACGCGCTGTTCTTCAAGTTCGCCAACAGGGCGTATCTCGATCACGCCGTCGCCTTCGGGCTGATCGGCAAGCCCGAGCCGATCGTGCTGCAGCTCTATGTCGAGCCGTTGCAGCGCTTCCGCCTCGCCGCGCGCGGGCACGGACCGATCCAGCCGCCCGAGCATCTGCGCGAGCGCGTCGCGACGCATTGCGATCCGCTGCCCGAGTGGCACCCGCCCTTCGAGGGGCAGATGGTGTCGGACGCCGCCTTCCCGCTCTACGCGGTCACGCAGCGGCCGGCGGCGATGTACCACTCCTGGGGCAGCCAGAACGCCTGGCTGCGCCAGATCCACGGCCAGAACCGGCTCTACATGAACCGCGCGACGGGCGAGGCGCTCGGCATCGCCGATGACGACTGGGTGCACGTCACCTCGCATCACGGCAAGATCACCGTGCAGGCGAAGCTGATGGAGGGGGTGGAGCCGCACACGGTCTGGACCTGGAACGCGATCGGCAAGCGCGCCGGGGCCTGGAACCTCGATCCGGGCGCGCGCGAGGCGACGCACGGCTTCCTGCTCAACCACCTGATCAGCGAGATGCTGCCGGACGGCACGCTGCCGAACGCCGACCCGATCACGGGGCAGGCCGCGTGGTACGACCTGCGCGTGCGCGTCGAGAAGGCCACCGTCGCGCCGGCGGCGGCCGAGCCAGCTCTGCCGTCGCTCGTCAAGCCGCCGGGCCTCGGCCACGCGCCCGGCATCCTGCGCTACGGCGCGCAGTTCGGCCGCAGCCCCGAGCGCCGCAAGGTCGCCGCGGAATGACCAGCCTGCCCGACACGCCGCCGACGAAGCGCCTCGGTCTCGTCATCGATCTCGACACCTGCGTCGGCTGCCATGCCTGCGCGGTGAACTGCAAGGAGTGGAACGCCGGCGGGCACTCCGCGCCGCTGACGGATCTCGATCCCTACGGCGCGAACGCGACGGGTGTGTGGTTCAACCGCATCCACAGCTTCGAGGCGGGTGAGGGCAGGGCAGGGCGCACCGTGAACTTCCCGAAGTCCTGCCTGCACTGCGACGAGCCTGCATGCGTCACCGTCTGCCCCACCGGCGCCTCCTACAAGCGCGCCGAGGACGGGATCGTGCTGGTCAATCCCGATACCTGCATCGGCTGCAAGCTCTGCTCCTGGGCCTGCCCCTACGGCGCGCGCGAGTACGACGAGGACGAGGGGGTGATGAAGAAATGCACCCTCTGCGTCGATCGCATCTACAACGAGACGATCCCCGAGCCCGACCGGGTGCCCGCCTGCGTCTCCACCTGCCCGGCGTATGCGCGCCACTTCGGCGACCTCGCCGACCCTGACAGCGCGGTGTCGCGGCTGGTCGCCGAGCGCGGCGGCTACGACCTGATGCCGGAGCTCGGCTACAAGCCCGTGAACAAGTATCTCCCGCCGCGGCCCGGCAAGCCGGCGCCGGCCCCGCAACCGGCCGAGCCCGACACCGAGGGGCTCTCGGGCTTCCTCGGCTGGGTCGACCGTATGCTGTCGCGCTGATCCCGTGCATCCAGCTCCCTCCGTCATCGTCTTCACCGTCGCCTCGGGCGCGGGCTACGGGCTGCTCGCGACGCTCGCGCTGCTCGCGGCCTTCGGCGCGATCGCGCCCTCGCTCTGGCTCGGCCTCGTCGGCTTCGGGCTCGCGCTCGCGCTGATCAGCGCGGGGCTGCTCGCCTCGACGCTGCATCTCGGCCATCCCGAGCGGGCGTGGCGCGCGTTCAGCCAGTGGCGCTCGTCCTGGCTGTCGCGCGAGGGTGTGGCCGCGGTCGCGACCTACCTGCCGGCCGGGCTGCTCGCGCTGCTCTTCAGCGTCTTTGCGCCCGGGCGCGGCACGCTCGTGCTGCTCGGCCTGCTGACCGCCGCAGGCGCGGTCGTCACGGTGGTCTGCACGGCGATGATCTACCGCTCGCTCAAGCCGATCCATGCCTGGTGCAACCATTGGACGGTGCCCGGCTATCTCGCGCTCGGGGCCGCGACCGGGCTCACGCTCGCCTTCGCGGTGCTCGGCGCGTTCGGTGAGCGCGCGGCCGGCCCTGTCGGCATCGCCGCGATCCTCGGCCTTGCCGCCGCGTGGTGGGTGAAGCGCAGCTACTGGGCCTTCCTCGAAGTCGTGCCGGCGGCATCCACCCCCGAGACCGCGACCGGGCTCGGGCGGATCGGCAAGGTCCGGCTGCTCGATCCGCCGCATACCGGCGAGAACTTCCTGACCAAGGAGATGGGCTTCCGCATCGCGCGCAAGCACGCGGGCCGGTTGCGCGTGATCGCGGTGATCGGCGGGATCGTGCTGCCGGCCGCCTTCGTGGTGATCGCGCTGGCGACCGCCCAGCCGATCAACAGCCTGGCTGCGGCGCTTGCGGCGGTGCTCGCCTTCGCCGGCGCGCTGGTCGAGCGCTGGCTGTTCTTCGCCGAGGCCAGGCACACGACGATGCTCTACTACGGCGCGACGAGCGCCTGAACGGGGGAAGCACCATGCCGAAATTCGCCGCCAACCTGTCGATGATGTACACCGACGTGCCGTTCCTTCAGCGCTTCGAGCGCGCCGCGACCTCGGGCTTCCGCGCGGTCGAGTTCCTGTTCCCCTACGACTACAGCCCCGGCGAGGTGACCCAGGCGACGCGCGCGGTCGGCCTGGAGGTGGTGCTGTTCAACACCGTGCCGGGCGACTGGTCGAAGGGCGAGCGTGGGCTGGCCGCCCAGCCCGGCCGCGAGGCGGAGTTCCGCGCCGGCGTGGCCAAGGCGCTGGAATACGCCGATGCGCTGGGATGCCGGCACATCCACGCCATGGCCGGGCTGGTGGCCGAGGGGGCCGACCGGGACGCGATGCGCGCCACGTATCTCGAGAACCTGCGCTTTGCCGCCGAGGCCGCCGGCAAGACCGGCGTGACCGCGCTGATCGAGCCGATCAACACCCGCGACATCCCTGGCTTCTTCCTGAACTACACCGAGGAGGCGGCGGCGATCATCGCCGAGCTCGGCGTGCCCAACCTCAGGATCCAGTTCGACATCTACCACCGCCAGATCATGCAGGGCGATCTCACGCCGGCGATCGAGACGCACCTGCCTCTGATCGCGCACATGCAGCTTGCCGACACGCCTGGGCGGAACGAGCCCGGCACCGGCGAGATCAACTACCCGTTCCTGTTCGAGGCGATCGACCGCCTGGGCTACACGGGCTGGATCGGCTGCGAGTACCGCCCCAAGGGCGAGACCGAGGCCGGGCTCGGCTGGTTCAAGTCCTATCGCGGCTGACCCACGCCCCATCCTTCCAAGGGAGACACACGCATGAAGATCGGATTCATCGGCCTTGGCATCATGGGCCGCCCGATGGCGCTCAATCTGAAGAAGGCCGGGCACGACCTGATCGTGCCGGAGCGCGGCAGCCTGACCGACGAGATCCGTGCCGCGGCGACGGTGGTGGCGGACGCGAAGGCGGTCGCCGCCGGCGCGGAGGTGGTGATCCTGATGGTGCCCGACACCCCGGATGTCGAGCGCGTGCTGTTCGGCGCGAGCGGTGTCGCCGAGGGGCTGAAGCCCGGCACGCTGGTGATCGACATGTCCTCGATCTCGCCGACCGCGACCAAGGACTTCGCGCGTCGGATCAACGAGAAGGGCTGCGACTATCTCGACGCGCCGGTCTCGGGCGGCGAGGTGGGCGCGAAGAACGCCGCGCTGACCATCATGGTCGGGGGGCCCGAGGCGGCGTTCGAGCGGGCCAAGCCGCTGTTCGAGGCGATGGGCAAGAACATCACCCTCGTCGGCGGCAACGGCGCTGGCCAGACCTGCAAGGTGGCAAACCAGATCATCGTCGCGCTGAACCTTCAGGCCGTCTCGGAAGCCCTTGTCTTCGCGGCAAAGGCGGGCGCCGATCCGGCCAAGGTGCGGCAGGCCCTGATGGGCGGCTTCGCCAATTCGCGCATCCTCGAAGTGCATGCCGAGCGGATGATCAAGCGCACCTTCGCGCCCGGTTTCCGCATCCGGCTGCACCAGAAGGACCTGAACCTGGCGCTGCAGTCCGCGCGCGAGATGAACATGAGCCTGCCCAACACCGCGATTGCGCAGCAGATGTTCTCCGCCGTCGCGGCCGCCGGCGGGGCCGATCTCGATCACTCGGCGATGGTGCAGGCAATCGAGACGCTCGCCGCGTCTAAGGTCGCGGAAGGCTGACGCAATGCGCGCGCTGCGTCTGTGGCGTGGGACGATATTGCGCCCTTGAAGCGAGTCGCCTTGGGGCGTATTTCTTGCGCGGAGAGGATCGCCTCAGGACTGAGACGGCGTTGCGCCCAGCCGAGGGTGCGCCTCCGCCCGGGAGACAGGGACCATGCGCTTCACCGAGATCGGCCAGCAGCTTCGGCAGTACCGCCTGGAGTCCGGGCTGCGCGCCGAGGAGATCGCCGCCCGGCTCGGCGTCAGCCGCGCCGCCCTCTACCGCTACGAGAAGGGCGAGGTCATCAAGCTTGACACCATCAAGCGGCTGGCCGAGCTCCTCAAGATCTCGCCGCTCAGCCTGCTCGGCATCGGTGTCGAGTACGTCTCGCGCGCCACCGTCTATTTCGACCGCATCCGCGTGATCGAGGAGAGCACCGACCAGATCCTCCAGGTCGCCGGCCAGCCCCCCTACCTCGTCACGTCCGATGCCTTCGATTCGGCGCTGGCCGAAGTGCTGGCCGAAGCGGCCGACGCCGCAGGACCCGAGCGTTCCACCCTGCGGGCCCAGTCGGATCAGCTGCTGGGCATTCTCCAGGGCCGCAAGAAGGTCTACCAGGCGCGCCGGCCGTCGATCATCGCGATCCTGACGGTGAGCGCACTGCAGCGGTTCCTCGAAGGGGGAGTCGGGGCCGCCGTGGCGGTGTCGGACCGCGCGCGGGCCCAGGCGCGCGCCGTGGCGATGGCCGAGGTCGAGAACATCGCGGCGCTCATGGAGGCGGAGCCGATCGGCGTGCAGCTCGGGCTGATGGGCGCGAGCGAACCCAACGGCGCGTTCCGGATCCTGCGCTCGCGGGAGCGGGCCTACTTGGCTATCAACCCGTTCCGACTGGATGTTCACCCGACATCGCAGACCGGCGTGGCCATGATCACCGGCGCCGACGAGGCGCTGGCGACGCACCAGAAGGTGGCCGAGGCGCTGTGGCGCGACGCGCTCAAGGGCGGGGCTGCGGCCGCGCGCGTGCGCGAACTGGTGCGCGCCGCGCGCGGCTGACCGCTACCGGTTGAGCTCCAGCCGGGCCGTCAGCAGCTCGGGGTCATCCGCGTGCCGGGCGAGCGCGAAGCCCAGCCGCTCGACGAAGCGGATCATCGGCCGGTTCTCGGCCAGCACCTCGCCGGTGATGCTTTGCAGCCCCTCGACCCGCGCCCAGGCGATCGCCTTCTCCATCAGCGTCCGCCCGAGCCCCAGCCCCTTCAGGTCCGAGCGCACCACCACCGCGAACTCGGCTGAGGGCGCGGCCGGATCGCGCACCAGCCGCACGACGCCGAGCGTCTCGGGCGTACCGTCCGGACCCGGCGCCGCAGCGATGAAGGCCATCTCGCGGTCGTAGTCGATCTGGGTCATGCGCGCGATCTGCTCGGCCGAGAGGGCGGCGATCGAGGCGAAGAAGCGCCGGCGCACATCCTCGGGCGAGAGCCTGGCGAAGAACGCGGCATGCGCCTCGGCGTCCTCCGGGCGGATCGGGCGCAGCGTGGCGCTCCGCCCGTCGGGCAGGCGCGCGGTCTCCTCCAGCTCGGCCGGATAGGGCGCGATCGCGAGATGCGCCGTGCCGGTGGCGGGCTCCGGATCGATCGCGATCCAGGCATCCACTGCCATCACTCCGCTCGGCCCTGCCATCAGCGGGTTCACGTCGAGGGCCGCGATGTCGGGCCAGTCCACCGCGAGCTGGCTGATCCGCACCAGCACCTCGGTGAGCGCGGCCCGGTCCACGACCGGCCGGTCGCGCTGGCCGTCCAGCAGTCCGGCAATCCGGCTGCGGCGGACCAGCTCGGCCGCAAGGGGAAGGTTCAGTGGCGGCAGCCCGACCGAGCGGTCGCCGATCAGCGCAGACGCCGTCCCGCCGGCGCCGAAGCCGATCGTCGCGCCGAACATCGGATCGCGGCCGAGCCGGATCGCGAGTTCCTGGGCATCGCGCCGCCCGACCTGGCGCTGCACCAGGAAGCCTGCGAGCCGGGCCTCCGGCGCGCGGCGCACGACCCGCGCGGTCATCGCCTCGGCGGCCAACCGCACCGATGCCTCGTTCTCGAGCTCGAGCGCCACCCCGCCCACCGCGGTCTTGTGCGGCAGATCGGGCGAGCGGACCTTCAGCACGACCGGGACCCCGAGGGCCGCAGCTGCGGCCGCGACCGACGCGGCATCGCGCGCCACGCGCGTCGGCACGGTCGGGATGCCGTAGGCCGCGAGCACGGCGAAGGCCTCGTCCTCGGTGAGCGTGGTGCGCCCCGCACGCCGCGCGACGGCGAGGACCCGCCGGACGCTCTCGCGATCCGGGGTGGCCGAGAGCACGGTGCGCGGCGGAAGCTCGCGCGCGGCCTGGCGGGCGCGGCGATGCTCCACCAGCAGCCCAGCGGCGGCGGCGGCGCGTTCCGGCGTCGGGAAGGCGGGGATGCCGGCCGCGTCGAGCCGGCGGCGATCCGCGCCTGCCTCGCCCGGCCAGACCGCGAGCAGCGGTACCCGGCGCGGCATCGCCATGGCGGTCGCGAGCGCCTCGGCGGCCGGGCTCGCGACCCCGGGTGCAGCGGCCTCGGGCACGTGCACCGCGATCACCGCATCGGCGGCGCCGCGCAGCCCGGCCAGCGCAGCCGCGACCTCGGCGAGCCGGTTGGGCGGCGCATCATCGCCGAGGATCACCGGGTTGGCGTGTGCGTTCCCCGGCGGGACAAGCACCTCAAGGGCCTGGGCGGCATCCTCGGTCGGGGGCGCGAGCGCGATCCCCTGCCCGGCGAGCGCGCGCGCGACGAGCCCGCCGAGCGCCCGGGTCGCCGAGACCACCACAATCCGCTCGCCGTCGAGCGGGCGGGCGCGGGTCAGCGTGCCGAGCGCGGCCAGCATCGCATCCAGCCCGTCGACAGTGAGGATTCCAGCCCGGCGCAACGCGGCCTCGAACACGGCATCCGCCGGCAGGGCATCCGGCGCCGGCGCGTCGGGGGCGGTGCGGATCGCCACCACGACGCGGCCGCGCGCGGCGGCGCGGGCGGCGGACAGGAAGCCGCGGCGATGCTTGATCCGGCTGACCTCGAGCAGGATCGCGCTCGTGCCCGGGTCGCGCGACAGCCAGTCCAGCGTGTCGGTGAAGCCGAGGTCGTCGTTGCGCCCGAGCCCGACCACGTGGCTGAAGCCGAGCCCGTGGGCGGCGGCGTGGTCGAGCACGGCGCGGGCGAAGCCGCGCGACTGGCCGACCAGGGCGAGCGGGCCCGGCTGGGGCATCGGCTTGGCGAGCGACGCATTCAGCCCGAGCCCCGGCACCATCAGGCCGAGCGCGTGGCCGCCGAGGAAGCGCGGCCGTGCGCCAGGGGTCGCCGGTGCCGGCCCGGTCAGGATGGCAGCCCCGGTGCCAAGCGCGGCGAGACGCGCGAGCACCGCATCCGGGGGGCCGATGGTCGCAACCACGGCGAGATCCGGAGCGGCAGGCGGCGCATCGAGTTGGTCGGCCGCGAACGCGTGGATCGCGCCGGCGAAGCCGCCCGCCCGCAGGTTCGCCAGCACCGACGCGGCGGCGGGATCGTCGCCGATCACCGCCACCGAGGCCGGACGGAACAGCCGCGCGAGCGGCAGGCGCTGAAAGGGCAGTATGGCTGTCATGGTTGCTGCGATGCAGCATGAGGGTCCTGACAGCCTGGCGCAAGCGCGGCGCGATGACGTCGGCAAAGCGTGACCGGGCGGCGGCGTCCGCCCGGTCGGCCAACAGGGTGCTACGCCTTCATGATCACCACTTCGAGGTAGTTCGACGGCACGATCAGCGTGTCAGGCCCGCCGCGGTTGTGCTGGCCGGCGAGCGCGAGCAGATCGGCCTCCAGCGCGATCTGGCCCGCCGCGTCGAGCGCGGCGAAGGCGCGGTTGGTCGGCCCGTACCAGGTGCGGAACACATCCAGCCAGTGCGCCGCCGAGCGGTAGCGGAAGGTGAAGGTCTGCACCGTCGCCTGCACCCACTGGCCAGGGAAGAGCTCCTTCAGCCGCGCCTCGGTGCCCCAGAGTGCGGGCGAGCGCAGGCCGGCGGGCGGCGGCAGGTGCTTGCCGATGGTCTTGAAGAGCTGGCCGATGAAGCTGTCGGGTGTCCAGTTGGCCAGCCCGATCGCGCCGCCGACGCGCAGCACGCGCAGCATCTCGGCTGCCGCCTTCTCCTGGTTGGGCGTGAACATCACGCCGAAGGTGGAGAGCACGGCATCGAAGCTGCCGTCCGGGAAGGGCAGATCCTCGGCATCCGCCTCCTGGAACGTGACCGGCAGCCGTTCCGCCGCCGCTCGCTCGCGCGCACGCTCGAGCAGGGCGCCGACATAGTCGGTCGAGGTCACCTCGGCGTAGCGGCGCGCGGCGGCGAGGGTCGCGTTGCCGTTGCCGGCGGCGACGTCGAGCACCTGAGCACCGGCGCGCAGGTCGATCGCCTCGCAGAGCCGCTCACCGACGATCTGCAGCGTCGTGCCCACCACCGCGTAGTCGCCCGAGGCCCAGGCGGCCTGCTGGCGCTGCTTGATCGCGGCGAGATCGGGCGGGGAGGGGGTCGCGAGTGTGTCGGTGGTCATCGTGGTCTCCATCTCGTGTCTTGACCGCCGCGTGCGCAGCACCATGCTGCAACACGCCCGAAACACGCGCGTGATCCGCTGCCTTGCCAGGAGCGTATGGCCTGGACGGAGGCGAGGTGATCGCTGCGCGGGGCGTGTATGCTGATCGCGGTCATCGCATGGCCGTGGATACAGGACGTCACCCCGCACGGGAATGACTACGGAACCGGATCATCTGGCCGCGCGTCCAGAACATCAGGGTGGTTGCGATGGCGGATCCACTGTCGGCCGTGCTGCGCTCGGTGCGCCTCTCGGGCGGCGTGTTTGTCGATGCGCGCTTCACTGCGCCATGGTGCGTGCGCACCCGCCTCACCGCGGCGGACTGGAGTGGGTTCCTCGCGAAGCCGACCCAGGTGATCGCGTATCACGTCGTCATCGCGGGCGAGCTCGTGCTGTCGATCGGCAACGAGCCGCCTGTGCGGGTGCGCGCGGGCGAGATCGCGCTGCTGACGCGCAACGACGACCACGTGATGGCGAGCGGCCCAGGGCTCGAACCGGCCGAAGCCGATGCGCTGATCCAGCACGCGCCGGAAGGCGGGCTTGCGCGCATCGTGCATGGTGGCGGCGGCGCGGCGGTGCACATGATCTGCGGCTTCCTCGGCAGCGAGGACGAGCACGCTGTGTTGCTGGCGTCGCTGCCGCGCCTGCTGACTCTCGACATCCGCGCGGCCGCGTCGCGCGACTGGATCGAGGCCTCGGTTCGGTTCGCCGCGCAGGAGCTGACCGAGGGGCGGCTCGCGACCTCGAACGTGATGACGCGGCTCTCCGAGGTGCTGCTGGTCGAGGCGGTCCGGCACTACACCGCGCAGCGCCCTGCCGCCGAGACCGGCTGGCTGAACGGGCTCGCCGATCCGCAGATCGGGCGCGCGCTCGCACTGATGCACGGCGATCTTCGCGCGCCCTGGACTGCGGAGAGGCTCGCGCGCGCGGTCGCGATGTCGCGCAGCGCGTTCATGGACCGGTTCCGCGCGCGGATCGGCGTGCCGCCGATCCGCTACCTCACGGCGCTGCGGCTTCAGGCGGCTCGGCTGCACCTGCGTGAGTCGGACCGGCCCGTGGGACAGCTCGCGCACCTGGTCGGATATGAGTCGGAGGAGGCATTCAGCCGTGCCTTCAAGCGCGAATACGGGGTGTCACCGGCGCATTGGCGCGAGCGGCTCGCAGCCTAGTGCGCGCCCCGATCTCGCCGGGCTGATCGGCCGTCCCGTCGCGGGCGATTCCGACCACGACCAGTTGCCCGTCCTGCGTGCCGCACGCGCGGCCGGCGAGGTCTGGGACCGCGAGCGGCTCGAGCCTTTCCTGCGCAACCCGGAGGCGATCCATCCCGGGATCTGGATGGGCTGAACCGCGCTCCGCGGCGCGGAGGATCGCGCCGTGCTGGCTGCCGGCCCCCGTCCGAAGGGCCAACAGGCGGACGGTCTCACGGGAGCGTGCAGGGGCGACCCGTTGCGATTGCCGTCGCAGCGATCGATAAGTGGTATGTGCGAGGCCCTCGGCCATCGCCGTGGCTGCCCCGCTGGATGACCGGAGAAGGACCGTAGCCATGCATCGTCGTTCCCTTCTCGCCTTGACCGGCATGACGCTCGCGGCCCCCCCGTTGCTGCGCGGACGCAGTGTCGAGGCCGCGACACCTTCCCCGCCGGGGTACCGGGTGACCTATTTCGACGCCTCGACACCGGGCAGCGGCCGGGTCGGCTCGCGCGACATCACGGCAGCCGGCGACGGAACGTTCTGGTTCTGCGGCCAGCGCAATGGCACCTTGAACCGGCTTGATCCGCGGACGGGTGTTGTTCGGGTGGTGAACCTCGGTGACGGTGCACGCCCGCACGGCGTGGTGCGCGGGCCGGATGGCGCGGCGTGGGTGACCGAGGGCGGGCAGAACGCGGTCGCCCGCGTCGATCCGGCCGATCACCGCGTGACCCTCTGGCGCCTGCCGGAGCGGTTCCCGAATACCAACCTCAACACGGGGGTGTTCGACGACCGCGGCACCTATTGGTTCACCGGCCAGAACGGCATTATCGGCCGCTTCGTGCCGGCAACCGAGCGGATGGATGTCTGGGAGGCGCCGCGCGGCCGCGGGCCCTACGGCATCACCAAGACCCCACAGGGCGGCATCTGGTACGTCTCTCTTGCCGGCAGCTATCTCGCCGAGATCGAGGACCTTGAGGCCGCGCGCGTGCGCATCGTCGAGCCGCCGACCCCGAACCAGGGCGCGCGTCGTGTCTGGACCGACGGCCAGGGGCGGCTCTGGATCAGCGAGTGGAACAGCGGCAACGTCTCGATGCACGACCCGCGCGACGGCTCGTGGCAGGTCTGGAAGCTGCCGGGCGAGCGCCCACGTGCCTACTCGGTCTGGGTCGATCCGTCGGACAAGGTGTGGCTGACCGACTTCGCCGCGAACGCGATCGTCCGCTTCGACCCGACGACCCAAACTTTCCTCTCCTTCCCTTCAGACCGACCGGGCGCCAATGTCCGGCAAATGGACGGCGTCGCTGGCGAGGCCTGGGGTGGGGAGAGCGGCACCGACCGGATGGTGCGCATCGAATACGGTCTGTGAGGCTGGCACTGCTGCCGGTGCTGCTGGTGGCGGCACCGGCGCTCGCCGCCGACGGTGCGGCGCTGTTCGAGACGCATTGTGCGTCATGCCACGCGGCAGTGTCCGGCGCGCCCGCGGGGGCGGGGCCCAATCTCGGCGGGTTGATGGGGCGCGCGGTCGCGAGCGACCCCGACTACGACTATTCACCCGTGCTCAGGGCCGCGCGCGATGCCGGTGAGGTCTGGGACCCCGCGACGCTGGAGCGGTTCCTGCGGGACCCTGAGGCGATGTTCCCTGGCATCTGGATGGGCGGAACCTCGCTCCGCGGTGACACCGATCGCGCTGCGATCGCCGCTTACCTGGCCGGCCAGGCGCCGTAGCACTGGCCAAGCCGTTCGCTGTACCGATCTTGGCCGTGCCGGTTTGGACGCGTAGGGCGATCTGATGCCATCTGCCGGGCGCTGATCGCCGCCGTCGGTGCGTGCGAGTGAGAAGGGAACGGCCGCGACATGGATTTCCACCTGACCCCGGAGCAGCGCGCCTTTCGGGAGAGCGTGCGACGCTTCGCCGAGCGTCATCTCGCCGCCGGCGCGGTCGTGCGCGCGCATGCCGAGGACTTCCCCTGGGACATCGCCGCGCTCATGGCGGAGAGCGGCCTGTTCGGCATCATGCTCGCGGAGGAGGATGGCGGGCAGGGCGGCACGCTGATGGACGCGGTGCTCGCGGCCGAGGAGGTCGCGAGCGTCTGTCCGCGCTCGGCCGATGTGCTCCAGGCCGGCAATTTCGGCGCCTTCCGCACCTTCGCCGAGTACGCGACACCGACGCAGAAGGAGCGCTGGTTCGCGCCGCTGCTTGCCGGCAGGGCGATCTGCGCCGTCGGCATGACCGAGCCCGAGGCGGGCTCGGCGCTGACCGATCTGCGCTCCTCCTGCACGCCGGACGGCAACGGCTTCCGGCTGAACGGCGGCAAGGTGTTCACCTCGAACAGCGACGACGCTTCGGTGTTCCTGATCTACTGCCGCTTCGGCCCCGGCACGGAGGGGATCGGCAGCGTGATCCTCGAACGCGGCATGGACGGGTTCACCCTTGGCGAGAGGCGGCGCTACCTGAACGGCGAGATCTGGCGGCCATTGCATTTCGACAACGTGTTCATCCCGCCCGAGCACGTGCTCCTGAAGGAAGGTGGGTTCCGCAAGCAGATCGCCGGCTTCAATGTCGAGCGCGTCGGCAACAGCGCGCGGTCGCGCGCGGTCGGCGAATGCGCGTTCCGGATCGCGAAGGAGCACGCCGAGACGCGCGTGCAGTTCGCCCGCAGGCTGATGGAGTTCCAGGGGCTGCAGTGGAAGTTCGCCGAGATGCGCGTGGCGCTCGACGGCGCGCAGCTGCTGCTCTACCGCGCCGCCGCCAATGCCGGCCGCGGCCTGCCCGATCCGCAGGAGGTCGCGATCGCCAAGTACGCCTGCAACCAGGCCGGCTGGCTCGCGGTCAACGAGGCGATGCAGGTGATGGGCGGCACCGGCTACTCCGATGACGTGCTGGTGGAGTACTGCCTGCGCAAGTCGCGCGGCTGGATGATCGCCGGCGGGTCGCTGGAGATGATGAGGAACCGCATCGCCGAGGGCGTGTTCGGCCGGTCCTTCCCGCAGCGTCCGCCCCGGTCCGGGGCATGACGCCGCTCGCGCGGGCGCTCCTGTCGCCGCGGCGCATCGCCCTCGTCGGCGCCTCGGCCGATCCCTCGCGGCTGACCGCGCGCGTGCAGATCCACCTGCGCCGCCACGGCTTCGACGGCGAGATCCTGCCGATCAACCCGCGCGCGGAGACGATCCTGGGTGAGCGTGCGTATCCCTCGCTCGACGACGCGCCGGGGCCGATTGACCATGCCTTCATCCTGCTCGGCGCGGAGCGCGTCGAGGAGGCGGTCGTCGCCTGCGCGCGCAGGCAGGTTCCGGTGGCGATGATCCTGTCCGACGGTTTCGCTGAATCGGGCGCCGAGGGCGCGGCACGGCAGGAGCGCCTGCTCGTGGCCGCACGCGCGGGCGGGGTGCGGCTGCTCGGGCCCAACTGCATCGGGCTGATCAACGTGCCCGCCCGCACCGCCCTCTCGGTCAATGCCGTCCTCGCGATGGAGCCGCCGCTGCCGGCGGGCCGCACCGCGCTGATCAGCCACTCGGGCAGCCTGATCGGCGCGATCCTGAGCCGCGGGGCCGCGCGCGGGCTCGGCTACTCGGTGCTGGCGGCGACCGGCAACGAGGCCGATCTCGGCGCGGCCGACCTGCTGGCGATGCTCGCCGAGGACGACGGCACCGACGTGATTGCGCTGTTCCTCGAAACGATTCGCGATCCTGGCGGCCTGCGCGCGGCCGCGGCGTGCGCGTTCGACGCCGGCAAGGCGGTGATCGCCTACAAGCTCGGCCGCTCGGCATCGGGCGCGGCGATGGCGGTCTCGCATACCGGCGCGGTGGCGGGCGCGGATGCGGCGGTGGACGCGCTGCTGGCGGCAAGCGGCATCGCGCGGCTCGACAGTTTCGAAGCGCTGATCGAGGCGGCGCCGCTGTTCGCGTCCGCCCGCCCGCTGGCCACGCCGCGCCGCGCGATCTCGGTCGTCACGACGACCGGCGGGGCGGCGGCGCTGGTGGTCGATCGCCTCGGGCTTGCCGGGATTGCGGCGGCCGAGGTGCGCGACATGACGCTCGCCGGAACGCAGCCGGACCGGATCGCCGAGGCGCTCGGGGCCGCGCTCGCCGATCAGCGATCGGATGCGGCGGTCGCGGTGATCGGCTCGTCGGCGCAGTTCCGGCCCGAGGACAGCGTGGCCGGCGTGCTGCGCGCGGCGAGCGGGGGGGCGGGCAAGCCCGTCGCCGCCTTCCTCGCACCCGACGCCCCGGAGAGTGCGCGACGGCTCGCAGCCGCGGGAATCGCCTGCTTCCGCACGCCGGAGGCGGCAGCCGATGCGCTACGGGCACGGATCCTGTGGCGCGTGCCGACGGCGGCGGTCGAGGTGGGCGATGTCGCTGAGGCCGCACGAGTGCTCGTCGCCGCGGACGGCCCCGTGCTCGATGAGTGGCAGGCGCGCGCGGTGTTCGCCGCGCTCGGCGTGCCCGACGGCGGTGCCGAGCTGGTCAGCAGCCCCGACACGATCGATGCGGTTGCGCACCGGCTAGGCTTCCCGCTTGCGCTGAAGGCGGTCTCGTCCGTCCTGCCGCACAAGACCGAGTCCGGCGCCGTAGCGCTGGACCTGGAGGACGCGGAGGCGCTTCGCACCGCGATCCGTGCGATGCGCGCGCGGCTGTCCGGCGTCCCTGTGCGGGGGTTCCTGCTCGCGCCGATGCAACGCGGGGTGGGCGAGGCGCTGGTCGGGTTCCGGCGTGATCCGCAGGCCGGCGCTGTCGTGGTGCTGGGTGCGGGCGGCGTGCTCGCGGAGCTGATGCCGCCGCCGGCGATCGCGCCCGCGCCGCTGTCGCCCGGTCAGGCGCAGACCCTGGTCGAGGCCGCGCCGCTCGCGCATCTGCGGGGCGCGCGTGGCCGTGACCGTGGCGACCTCGCCGCGCTCGCCGAGACGGTCGCTGCGGTCTCGCGCATCGCCGCCTTGCCGGAGGTGATGGAGGCGGAGATCAATCCGCTGCTGGTCCGGCGCGAGGGAGAGGGCGTGGCCATGCTGGATGCACTGGTGGTGCGCCGATGGCCCGCGGCGGAGGAGACCTCCTCATGACAACACGCGAGCCGATCGCCCCGCCGGCGCCGGTCGCCTTCATCGGCCTCGGCGTGATGGCGGCGGCGATGGCGGCGAATACAGGGCACGCGGGCTTCGCCTTGACGGTGCAGACCCGCACCCGCGTCAAGGCCGCTGCCCTCGACGCCATGGGCGCACGATGCGCCGGCACGCCGGCCGAGGTGATGCGCGGCCCTGCTCGGCGGCTCGGCGCGCTCCTTCGTACTCGAGAACCACGCGCGGCGGATCATCGACGGCAACGACACGCCCGGCTTCCGCTCCGAACTGATGCGCAAGGACCTGCGGCTCGCCGCCGCGACCGCGCGTGACCACGGCGGTTCGCCCCGGCGACCGCGCTTGCCGCGCAGATGACGCAGGCGCCTGTCGCCAGCGGCGGGCAAGCTCGGGACGTGTCGTCGCTTGGCGCCCTGGTCGGCGCGCTCTCGGGGCTGTCCCGGATCGGCTGACCTTGCCTGGCGAGCCGCTGGTGTCTTGATCTGCAACGATCCGGTAGTCGACACCCAGGCATGCGGCGCGCTACATCCTTGGGCCGCCGCCCGGCAGCCTCCCCTCGCTGACCGCCGTGCGGCCCCCCAACCGGACCGCGACACGCGCTTCTCGATGGCAGTTCCAACCGTCCCAGGACTTTCCGCCGGCCTGGCGCTGCTGGCGACCGACGCCGTGCTGCTTGCTCTCGGCTGGCCGATCATCGCAGGGATCGCGCTGATCCCCGTGCCGCCGCAGAACCAGCCGGGGCTGATCCCGCTCCTGATGCACCCGCTGGCGTTCCTGCTGTTTCTCTATGCCCTTGGCCTCTACCGCCGCGATGCACTGCTCGAGACGCGCAAGTCGCTCGGTCGCGTCCCGATCGCGGCTGGGCTCGGCGGTTTGGTCGCTTCGGGCGCCGCATATTTCCTGCCGCCTCCCTTCGCGACCGCGGGGTCGGCGAACCTTCTCGCCGCGGCGATCCTCGGTCTTGTTCCGCTCGGCTGGTTCGCGCGCATCATCCTGTTCGCGCTGCTCGAACGCGGTGCGTTCCGCCGGCGGCTCATGATCGTCGGCGCCGGGCAGCGGGCCTGGGACATGGTGTGGCTGCTCAAGCGCGAGGGCCGGACGCTCGGCTTCGACATCACCTTCGTCCACGAGCCGTCGATGGGCGAGATCGATCCGAGGCTTGCGGAAGATGCTGGCAACCGGATCATCTCCGCATCGCGCGGCTTCCGGACCATCGCGGAGGAGATCGGCACGGACCTGATCGTGGTCGCCCCGGACGAGCGGCGCGGCATGCCGATGGAGGCGCTGCTGGCCTGCCGCACGGCCGGCTTTCCGGTGTTCGAGTACCACCGCTTCCTCGAGAAGGAGATCGGCCGGGTCGACGTGAAGCGGCTCGACTATGGCTGGCTGCTCTACTCGGACGGGTTCACCTTCACGATGGTGGACCTGGTGCTGAAGCGCGCGCTGGACATCGCCGCGAGCGCGGTCCTGCTGTTCCTCACCGCACCGTTCCTGGCAGCCGCCGCGGTTGCGGTGAAGGCGCAGGATGGCGGGCCGGCACTGTACCGCCAGGAGCGGGTGACGCGCGGCGGCCGGGTGTTCCGGATCATGAAGCTCCGCACCATGACGCAGAACGCCGAGCGGCAGGGCGCCGTCTGGGCCCAGGTGGGCGATCCGCGCGTGACGAAGATCGGCCGGTTCCTGCGCCGCACGCGACTCGACGAGCTGCCGCAGCTGATCAACATCCTCAAGGGCGACATGTCCTTTGTCGGGCCCCGGCCCGAACGGCCCGAGTTCGTCGCCGAGCTTGCAGCCAAGCTGCCGCTCTACAACGAGCGTCATCTCGTGCACGCGGGGCTCACCGGCTGGGCGCAGATCAACTACCCCTACGGCGCCTCGCTCGACGATGCGCGCTCAAAGCTCTCCTATGACCTCTACTACGTGAAGAACTTCAGCGTGCTGTTCGACGTGCTGATCATCCTCCAGACGCTGCGCGTGGTGCTGTGGCCCGGCGCGGGCGTGCGGTAGCTCAGGCGCCGGCGACCGTCAGCCCGTCGATCCGGATGGTCGGCGCGTCGGTGCCGCGCCGGAACCTCAGATCGTCCGCCGGCACGAGGCGCGCGAACATCTCCTTGAGGCTGCCGGCGATGGTGATCTCGCTCACCGGCTCGGCGAGCGCGCCGTTCCGGATCATGAACCCGGCCGCGCCACGGCTGTAGTCGCCGGTGACCATGTTGATCCCCATGCCGATCAGCTCGGTGACGTAGAGCCCCTCGGCGATGTCGGCCATCAGCGCCCCGGGCGAGGCTGCGCCCGGCGCGAGCCAGAGATTGGTGGTCGTGGGCGCCGGCACCGAGGACACGCCGCGCGCCGCGTGCCCGGTCGTCGCCATGCCGAGCATGCGCGCGCTGCGGCAGTCGAGGATCCAGGTCGTCAGAACGCCGTCCTCGATCACCGCGCGCGGCCGGCCCGCGATTCCCTCCGCGTCGAACGGGCGCGAGCGCAGCCCGCGCCTGCGCGTCGGGTCGTCGTGCACGGTGATGCCCGGCGCGAACAGCCGCGTGCCGAGCGTGTCCTTCAGGAAGGTCGTGCCACGCGCGACCGCCGCGCCATTCATCGCCGCCGACAGATGCGAGACCAGCGAGGCGGCCACACGCGGATGGTACACGACCGGCATGGTCGCCGTGCGCGGCCGGCGCGGGTTCAGCCGTGCCACTGCCTGTTCGCCGGCCCGCCTGCCGATCGCGGCGGCGTCATCGAGATCCTCCGCATGCACTGCGGTGGCATAGTCGTAGTCGCGCTCCATCCCCGTGCCGGTGCCGGCGAGCGCGGTCGCCGAGACGCCGTGACTCGTGCGTGCATAGGCGCCAGCGAAACCGTTCGAGGCGACGATCGTCACCGCGGCGATGCCCCAGTCGGCCGAGGCGCCCTCGCTGTTGGTCACGCCCGGCACGGCGAGTGCCGCGTCCTCGGCGGTGGCGGCGCGCGCATCGAGCGTGGCGACGTCGGGCTCGCCGGGCGCGACGAGATCGAGCGCGGCGAGCCGCCCGGCGAGGTCGGCCGCGCCGTCGGGTGCGTCCGCGAGCCCGGCATGCGGATCCTCGGGCACGGCGCGCGCCATCGCCACCGCGCGCTCGGCAAGGCGGGCGAAGCCGGCGGGGGAGTCGTCGGTGGTCGCGACCACAGCCTGGCGCCGGCCGACGAAGACGCGCAGCCCGATGTCGCGGCTCTCCGCGCGCTCCACCTGCTCGAGTGCGCCGAGCCGGCGCTGCACCGAGACCGACCGTCCCTCGGCCAGCATCGCTTCGGCAGCGTCGGCGCCGGCGCGCCTCGCCGCCGCGACGAGATCGTCGAGCCGCTCGGCCGCCTCGCTCACGCCGCGATCCGTTCGGCGATGGCGCCTATCGACGGCAGCGCGCCGATCGGCCCGATCGCGGCAAGGGTGGGGCGGGCGCGGAACATTCGCCGCGCGACGGCAGCGGCCTGCTCGGCCGTGACGGCGTTGATCCGCGCGACCGTCTCCTCGGTCGGCACGACGCGGCCCCAGGTCGCAATCTGGTGGGCGAGCTGCTCGCAGCGCGCGCCCGTGCTCTCCAGCGCCATCAGCACCGAAGCCTTGAGCTGCGCCTTGGCGCGGCGGAGCTCGTCCTCGGTGACACCGCGCTGCACGGCGGCGAGCTCGGCCGACACGACCGGCACCAGTTCCTTCACCTGCTCCTCCCCGGTGCCGGCATAGACGCCGAACAGCCCGTCATCGAGATAGGGCTGCACGAAGGAGGAGATCGCGTAGACGAGGCCGCGCTTCTCGCGCACCTCCTGGAACAGCCGGCTGGACATGCCCCCGCCCAGCAGCGTCGAGAGCAGCATCGCCGCGTGGTAGTCCGGATCGGTGAACGGCACGGCGGGAAAGCCGAGCACAAGATGCACCTGGTCGAGATCGTCCTCCTCGCGCCGCTCGCCGCCCCGGTAGCGCGCCGGCGCCTCGGGCTCCGGCTCGCCCGCGGGCAGTGCGGTGAAGTGGTGGCGCACGAGATCGAGGAACACGTCGTGGGTGATCGCGCCGGCCGCCGCGACGACGATGCGCGCCGGCGCGTAGTGGCGGCGCATGAAGCCGATCAGCGCCTCGCGGGGCATCGCGCCGATCGTCGCCTCGGTGCCGAGCGTGGGCAGGCCCATCGGCTGGTCCGGATAGGCTGCCTCCTGGAAGTGGTCGAACACCAGGTCGTCGGGCGTGTCGTTGGCCTGGCCGATCTCCTGGAGAATCACGCCGCGCTCGCGCTCGAATTCCTCCGGATCGAACACGGAATGCTGGAGGATGTCGGCGACGATGTCGGTCGCGAGCGCAGCATCCTCCTTCAGCACCTTGGCGTAGAACGCCGTGCGCTCGCGTGCGGTGTAGGCGTTCAGGTGGCCGCCGACATCCTCGATCTGCTCGGCGATCTGGGCGGCGGTCCGCCGCGCGGTGCCCTTGAACGCCATGTGCTCGAGGAAGTGCGACACGCCGTTCTCGGTCGCGCGCTCGTGGCGCGTGCCGGCGCCGACATAGGCGCCGAGGCTCACGGTCTCGACGCGCGGCATCGTTTCAGTCACGACCGTCAGCCCCGAGGGAAGGCGGGTGACCTGAATCGCGGGGTCGATGCTCATGCGGCGTTCCTCAATGCGGTGCCGCGCACGAGCGCCTCGATCGCGGCGAGGTCGTTGCGGGCGACGGTGAAGCGCTCGGGGCGGTCGAACAGGTCGGCGAGATGCGGCGGAAGGGCGGGGCGGATGCCGGTGGCACGTTCCACGGCGTCGGGGAACTTGGCCGGATGCGCGGTCGCGACGGCGATGACGGGCACATCCGTGTCCGTGGGCAGGCGCGCGCGCGCAGCCGCGATGCCGATCGCGCTGTGCGGGTCGGCGAGATAGCCGGACGTGCGGTGCAGGCGCGCGATCTCGGCGAGCGTGCCCTCGTCGTCCAGGCGGAAGGGGCGGAACAGCGCCGCTGCCTCGCGCCACGCGGCGTCGGGAACAGGCATTCGGCCGCCGTCGCGAAAGGTACGCATCGTCTCCGCCGTCGCCTGGCCGTCGCGGCCGAGCAGCTCGAACAACAGCCGCTCGAAATTGCTGCTCACCTGGATGTCCATGGACGGCGAGAGCGAGGGCTCGACCGCGGCGAGGCGCATGTCGTTCGCTTCGAGGAAGCGGGCGAGGATGTCGTTGCGGTTCGTGCCGACGATCAGCCGCTCGATCGGCAGGCCCATGCGCCGCGCGGCCCAGGCGGCGAGGACGTTGCCGAAGTTTCCCGTCGGCACGGCGAAGGCGACCCTGCGCTCCGGCGCCCCGAGCGCGAGCGCGGCCCACGCGTAGTAGGCGATCTGCGCCGCGATCCGCGCCCAATTGATCGAATTGACCGCCGAGAGCCGCATCTCGCGGCGGAAGGGCGCATCGGCGAACATCGCCTTCACGAGGTCCTGGCAGTCGTCGAACGAGCCCTCGACGGCGATGTTGCCGACATTGCCGCTGGCCACCGTGGTCATCTGCCGCCGCTGTACCTCGCTGACGCGCTGATGCGGGTGCAGGATCACGATCGCGAGCCGGTCGCGATCGCGGCAGGCCTCGATCGCGGCGGAGCCGGTGTCGCCCGAGGTCGCGCCGACGATCGTCACGCGCTCGCCGCGTCGGGCGAGCACATGGTCGAACAGCCGCCCCAGAAGCTGGAGCGCGAAATCCTTGAAGGCGAGGGTGGGGCCGTGGAACAGCTCGAGCGCGTACACCCGATGCTCGAGCTGCACCAGCGGCGCGACGGCGGCGTGGGCGAAGCCGGCATAGGCCTCGCGGCAAAGGCGGGTCAGGGTCGCCTCGTCGATCGCCCCGCCGACGAAGGGGGCCAGGATGCGGGCGGTCAGTTCGGGGTAGGGCAGGCCGCGCAGCGCGCGCCACTCGGCCGGCGAGAGCCCAGGCCAGGTCTCGGGCACGTAGAGCCCGCCATCCTCGGCGAGGCCGGCGAGCAGCACGTCACCGAAGCCGAGAACCGGCGCGGCGCCGCGGGTGGAGACATAGCGCATGACCGCCGGACATTAGGGATGGTGGCGGGGGGATGAAAGGGGGCCGGGCGCGGGGCTGCCGCGCCGGTCACGCCAGCGCGAACTTGAGGCAGAACACGGCCGCGAGGGCCAGCACGGCCGGGTTCGCCTGGTCGAACCGGCCGGCGAGCAGCTTGGCCGCAGCGTAGGTGATGAAGCCGAGCCCGATCCCGGTGGCGATCGAGAAGGTGAGCGGCATCGCCAGCGCGCAGACAACGGCCGGCGCGTAGTCGGTCGCGTCCTCCCAGTCGAGCTCGGCGAGCCCGCGCGCCATGATGGTCGCGACGTGCAGCAGGGCAGCCGCGGTCGCGTAGGCCGGGATCATGCCGGCGAGCGGCGAGAAGAACAGCGCGAAGCCGAACAGCGCCGCGACCACCACGGCGGTCAGCCCAGTGCGCCCGCCCACGGCCGCGCCCGCAGCACTCTCGACATAGCTCGTGGTGTTCGAGGTGCCGATCAGCGCGCCGATCACGGTCGCCGAGGAATCCGCGAGCAGTGCGCGGCCCACGTTCGGCACGCGTCCCTCGGCGTCGAGCAGCCCGGCGCGGTGGCACACGCCGACCAGCGTGCCGGCGGTGTCGAACAGGTCGACGAACAGCAGCGACAGCACCGCGACCAGGAACGGCATCTCGAACATGCGGGAGAAGTCGAGCGCGAACAGGGTCGGCGCCGGCGAGGGCGGGGCGGAGACGATGCCGGTGTAGCTGGTCAGGCCGAGTGGCAGGTCGAGCAGAGAGACCGCGAGGATGCCGATGATGGTCGCGCCGATCACGCGGCGCTGGGTGAGTGCCACCATCAGCACGAAGCCGAGCAGGCAGAGCAGCGCCGGCCAGCGGAACAGGTTGCCGAGTGTCACGAAGGTCGCCGGATGCGCGACGACGATGCCCGCGTTCTTCAGCGCGATGATGCCGAGAAACAGACCGATCCCGGCCGAGACCGCAAGCTTCAGGCTGCGCGGGATGGCGTTGATGATCGCCTCGCGCACCGGCAGGACGGAGAGGCCCACGAACAGCACGCCGGAGAGGAACACCGCCGCCAGTGCCTGCTGCCACGTGTAGCCCTGGGCGAGCACCAGTGCGAAGGCGAAATAGGCGTTCAGCCCCATCCCCGGCGCGAGCGCCACCGGCAGGTTGGCGTAGAGCCCCATGATCGCCGAACCCGCGATCGCCGCGACGGCAGTGGCGACGAACACGGAGTCGCGCGGCATCCCTGCCTCGCCCAGGATCGCTGGGTTGACGAACAGGATGTAGGCCATGGTGAGGAAGGTGGTGAGGCCCGCCAGCGCCTCGGTGCGCAGGCTGGTGCCTGCGGCGGTCAGGCCGAAAGTGCGGTCCACGCGCTCTGCCCTCTTCGCTTGTCCGGCCGGCGACTCGGCGTCCTTGCCGGTATGGTAAGCGAACAGTCCGGCGGCGAGATAGGCGTGCGGGACGGCGGGACGTGACGGCAGGCGGCGAGGAGAGGGGCGCGATTACCGGAGCATCCGGGTCCGCGGATCAATGAGCTGCTGCCATAGAGCTGGTGCCGGGTGCGGCCCGCCACCCGAACTTCCGACATGTACATGGTGATCAACAAGGTGGCAGACAGCGCGACCCGGATTTGGCTCAGCTACTTTGGCACGCGGCCCTTGATCGCGTTCGCGCGAGCGCCATAGGTGAGCCGTCCTGCGGCGTCCGCTGGCAGACGCCTGCGCACTCGCCCTTTAAGCTCGGCCGCGTCCCCTTGAGCCATTGCCGCGATTGCCGGGCCGATGGTGCCGCCCTTCAGGTTGATCGTCCAAAAGTCGTCGAAGTCCGCAAACGTCCGGCGCACCGTGATCTCTCGCGTCTCTACCGCCTCGAGACCCGAGCCCGTCCACAAGTCTCGCAACGCTTCCTGTCTCGACGACCCCAATTGCGGCGGCTGCGGAGGTGAAAGACCCATCGCACGCATCTCGCCAAGGATCGGATCGAGCGGGAAGCCGCCACTCAGCATATCCCACACATAGGTCGCAACGATGCCGCCCGAACCGACCACGCGAACCATTTCCATGATGCCTCTTGCAGGATTCGGGACGAAGACGATTACGAGCGCCATGACCGCAGCGTCAAACCTGTGCGCCGGGAAGGGTAGCGCCATGGCATCGCCCTTATGGAACGCTGCAGAGCGAGACCCAGGTCGCGTACGCGCAAAAGCGAGCTGCCCTTCGGACGGATCGACCCCATGGACCTCCGACGGGACACAGCGCTCGAAAAGCAGATCGGTAAAGGCCCCATTGCCGCAGCCGATATCGATCCACCGTAAGCCCGCAGGTGGAGCCAACCAATCAAGAAAAATCTCGCCAGCAAGCCGGCTCCAGATCCCCATCACCTGCTCATAGCTGGCGCCGTCGTCGAAGCGAATCCCCTGTTCGGACACGTCAACTTCCCCGTCAGCGATAGCCACCATGGATGAGGCCATCGACTAAAGAATATCGGTATCCCGTGACTTTAAGAAGACGTTCCGTGCTCGCACGCCAAGCAGTCCCCACTGGGCGCAAACGGATGCTGCGGCAGTGCGCGCGCTGATGCGTGCGGCCTATGCGAAATGGGTTCCGGTGATCGGCTGCAAGCCGCTGCCGATTGCGGCGGCCGACGAGCACGCCGTGCAGGCGCATCGCATCGACCTGCTGGCCGTGGCGGGCGAGCATGCCGCGCTGATCGAAATGGTGCCTGAGGGGAACGTCCGGCTGATCGAGAACGTCGCGCTCTACCGTCGCCTCGGCTACCCGGTGGATCGCGAGGAGCGGTTCCGCGGGGGCATGACGGTGCATATGAGCAGGATGCTCGGGGCCGATCAGTCGAGGTAGCGCGCCTTCAGGTGGGCAGCGAACACCACCGGGTCGAGTGGACGCCCCGTGGCCGCCTGCATCAGCTCGTCGAAGCCGTAGCGCGCTCCATGCGCGTGCACGTTGGTGCGCAGCCATGACGTCAGTGGCGCGAGATCGCCCTCGGCGAGCCGCGCGGGGATCTCCGGCACCGCGGTGACCGCGGCAACGAAGAGCTGCGCGGCGCCCATCGCGCCGAGCGTGTAGGAGGGGAAGTAACCGAACGCGCCGTCGTACCAGTGGATGTCCTGGAGGCAGCCGCGCGCATCGTCCGGTACCTCGAGGCCAAGCAGCGTCTTCATCGCCTCGTTCCAGGCGCCGGGCAGGTCGGGTACGGCGAGCGCGCCCGCGATCAGTGCGCGCTCGAGCCGCCAGCGCAGGATGATGTGCGCGGGGTACGTCACCTCGTCGGCCTCGACGCGGATGAAGCCTGCGCTCACGCGGCGCCAGAGCCGCGCGAGATTGGCGGGCGCATACGGCGTGGGATCGCCGCCGAAGGCCGCATGCAGGCGTGGGCCGAGCCAGGAGAGGAACGCATCCGACCGGCACGCCTGCATCTCGACGATCAGGCTCTGGCTCTCATGCGCCGCCATGCCTGCCGACTCGCCGAGGGGCTGGCGCGCCCAGTCGCGCGGCAGGTTGCGCTCGTAGAGCGCGTGGCCGCATTCGTGCAGCACGCCGAGGATCGCCTGGGCGGCGTCGTCCGTGCGGTAGCGCGTGGTGATGCGCGTGTCGGTCGGTGTGCCGCCGCAGAACGGGTGCGTGCTCTCGTCGAGCCGCGCGGTGGCAAAGTCGATCCCGGCGCGCTCGGCCAGCATGCGGCAGAGCGCACGCTGCGCCTCGACCGGGAAGGGGCCGGCGAGGGGGATCGGTGCCGGCAGCGCGGCCTGGCGCTCCAGCACCTCCGGCAGCAGGTCGCGCAGCGCGACTTCGAGCGGACCGAAGATCTCGGCGACGCGCGCATCCGAAAGCCCGGGCTGGAACCCGTCCATCAGCGCGTCGTAGGGCGCAAGCCCCGTGGCGGCGGAGAGCTCGGCCGCCTGCTCGCGCGTCAGCCGCACGACCTCGGCCAGCAGCGGGGCGACAGCGCCGAAATCCGATTCGCGCCGCGCCGTGCGCCAGGCCGCCTCGCAGGCGCTGGTGGCCCGCGCGGTGGCCTCCACGAGTTCGGCCGGCAGGGCGGTCGCGCGCAGCTGCTTGCGCCGCATCAGCGCGAGGTTGCGCCGGTCATCCGCGCTCAGCAGCTCCGCGCGCTCCTCGGCGTCATCGAGATGTCCGGCCAGCTCCGGCGCGGTGATGAGCTGGTGCGACAGCCCTGCCAGTGTGGCCATCTGCTCGCCCCGTGCCGCCGCCGAGCCCGCCGGCATGGTCACCGAGGTGTCCCAGTGCAGGATCGAGGCGACCTCCTCCAGCGCGGCGATACGGGCGAAGCGGATGCGCAGCGCGTCGTAGGCATGCACAGCGTGGCAGACCTCGGTCATGCGGACCTCTCGTCGCGGAGCAGCCGGCGCGCCCAGACGATCCAGAACGCGACCAGGGCGAAGGCGAGCCCGTACCAGGTGATCGCGTAGCCGAGATGGTCGTTGCGCGGCATCTGCGGGCGGCGTTGCGGGATCGGCGGCTCCTCGCCCGGGCCGACCGCGGCGATGGCGAACGGCGTGGTGCGCGGCAGGCCCGCGGCCTCCGCCATGGGATCGGGCTGGAAGGCCCAGAAGCGGCGCTCGTCGGGCCTGTCGTCGGGGGTGAACCAGCCGCGCCGCTCGGGCAGCATCAGGAAACCGGTGACGGTGACCATGCCCTCGGGGTTGGGCACCGCGCGCGGCGCCTCATAGGGCACCCAGCCGCGCACCACCCAGACCGGTTCGCCGCGCTCGCGCATCAGCGGCGTGACCAGGAACGCGCCGAGCCGGTGCGCCCGCTGATGCACACCGAGCACGAAGGAGAGGTCGTGGCGGAACGTGCCGGTGACGGCGAAGCGGCGGAAGGCGAGGGGGACCGGATCATCGAGGGTTGCCGGCAGAGGCTCCGGCGGCAGCGCCTCGGCGGCGCGGAGCTGGGCGATCCAGGCATTCTTCCAGGCGAGCCGCTGCACCTGCCAGGTGCCGAGTGCCAGCAGGATCGCCAGCCCCACGGCGGCCGCCAAGGTGGGCCAGAGCAGGACGCGCCAGGCGGGACGGGTGGTCGTCATGACACGGAGATGGGTGGTCTCAGCCGGACTGCATCTCGTCGCGGCGGAGGCGGTACTGCAAGGCCACCAGCGCCGCCTTGGCCGGGCGCATCACCGCGACCGCGAGCGGCAGGGACACGACCGGCCACAGCACCGCGTGCACCCAGAGCGGCGGCTCATGGGTGAACTCAAGCCACATCACGCCCCCGATCAGCAGCGCGCCGAGCACGAAGATCGCGAGCACCGCAGGCCCGTCGCCGGCGTCATGCGCCTTGAGGTCAAGCCCGCAGACCCGGCAGGACGGCCGGATCGACAGCACGCCCTCGAACAGCGGACCGCGCCCGCAGCGTGGGCAGCGCCCGACGAGGGCTGCCCGCCAGACGGAAACGGGGGGCCAGGGCCCCCCGCTCGCGGTACCGCGCCCTGCAGCCATCAGTGCGGGGCGATCTCGCCGGCACCCCACCAGTAGATGCAGATGAACAGGAACAGCCACACCACGTCGACGAAGTGCCAGTACCAGGCGGCGGCCTCGAAGCCGAAATGCTGCTGCGGCGTGAAGTGGCCGCGGATCGCGCGCACGAGGCACACCGTCAGGAAGATCGTGCCGACGATGACGTGGAAGCCGTGGAAGCCCGTCGCCATGAAGAAGGTCGAGGGATAGACGCCTTCGCGGAAGCCGAACGGCGCGACGAAGTACTCGTAGGCCTGCACGCAGGTGAAGCTGATGCCGAGCGCCACCGTCAGCGCCAGCCCGCGGATCAGGTCGCGCCGGTTGCCCTCGAGCAGGGCGTGGTGCGCCCAGGTGACCGTGCAGCCCGAGAGCAGCAGGATCAGCGTGTTCAGGAACGGCAGGTGCCACGGGTCGAAGGTCAACACGCCCTGCGGCGGCCAGACCGTGCTCTCCTGCCCGGCGATGTGCTCGGGGAACAGCGCGAAGTGGAAATAGGCCCAGAAGAACGCGACGAAGAACATCACCTCGGAGGCGATGAACAGCATCATCCCGTAGCGCAGGCCGAGCCGCACCACGGGGGTGTGCAGGCCAGGGGTCCGGCTCTCCTTCACCACGTCGCGCCACCAGACGAACATCGTCGCCAGCACGGCGATGAAGCCGAGCACCAGGAACATCGGCGTCTGGTAGTGCATGAACTCGATCGCGCCAAAGGCGAGCAGCCCGGCCGCGGCTGCGCCCAGGATCGGCCAGGGCGACGGGTCGACCAGGTGATAGGGGTGCTTCATCCCCGAGGGCTCGATCGTCTCGCCGTGGCTGTCGCTCATCGCTTCCGTTCCGGTCTGTCGCACGTGCCGGCCCGAGTTCGCCCGCCGCGCCGCACCGCATCAATCCCCGAAATCGGCCGAGGGATCAAGCCGCCCCGAGGCTCAGCGGATCGAGCGCCGCTCGCCGGGGCGGGGTGGGGTGGTGTTGGGCGTGAACCCGCCGACATGCGGGCCCGCCGTGGCCAGCGCGCCGGCCTTCTCGGCGACCGCGAGACTGCGGAAGAAGGTGTAGCTCACGGTCACCACGCGCACGTCGCGCGTGGCCGGATCGTCGAACATCTTCGGATCGACCCAGAAGGCGAGCGGCATCTCGGCCTGCTGGCCCGGCGCGAGCGTCTGCTCGGTGAAGCAGAAGCAGGCGATCTTGTTGAAGTAGGGCGCGGCCTTCTCGGGCGTGACGTTGTAGGTGCTGATCCCGGTCACCGCCTCGTCCGAGTCGTTGCGGGCGGTGTAGAACGCGACGCCTTGCTCGGCGCCGTGCAGCACGATCTCACGCTGCACCGGGCGGAACGACCACGGCAGGTCGCGGTTGACATTGGCGACGAACTCGACGCGGATCGAGCGCGCGTCCGGCGAGGCCGGGACGTTGGCGTTGATCATCGGCGTGCCGCCGAAGCCCGTCACGCGGCAGAACCAGTCGTAGAGCGGCACGGCCGCATAGGCCGCGCCGAGCATCAGCCCGACCACGCCGACGCAGGTCAGCGCGACGGTACGATTGCGCCGGGACGGGACCATTGCTGCGGATCGCCGACCTCGGAGAGCCGGCTCATGGTGAGGGCATAGAACAGCGCGACGAGGCCGACCAGGACCAGGAACATCGCCCGGTTGCGCGCGCGCCGGCGTCGCGCGAGCGCATCCGACTGCTCGCGCGTCAGATGCCCGGGGTGGCCGACGGCCTGCGGATCCTGCTCCGACATGACGCCTAGATGGGGATCCACCCCGCCCCCGTCACCAGCCGGTCGAGCGCCAGCGCGCCGAACAGCGCGAACAGATAGGTGATCGAGAACCGGAACGCTGCCTTGGCCGGGCGGTCACCCGAGAGGCTGCCACCCGCTCCGTCCTGGCGGTCGCGCAGCACCGCGAGCGCATGGCGCAGGAAGGCCAGGCCCAGCAGCAGCGCCGCCGCACCGTAGAGGATGCCCGAGAAACCGAGCGCCAGCGGCCCCAGCGACACAGCGATCAGCACCACCGTGTAGATCAGGATCTGCCGGCGCGTCTCGCCCGCCCCGGCCACCACCGGCAGCATCGGCACGCCGGCGCGCGCATAGTCGGCATGCGCGAACAGGCTCAGCGCCCAGAAATGTGGTGGCGTCCAGAAGAAGATGATGGCGAACAGCACGACGGGGGCGAACTCGATCGAGCCCGTTGCCGCTGCCCAGCCGATCACTGGCGGGAAGGCGCCGGCAGCACCACCGATGACGATGTTCTGCGGCGTGCGGCGCTTCAGCCAGATCGTGTAGACGAACACGTAGAACGCGATCGACAGCGCAAGGACAAGCGCGGCCATCCAGTTCGCCGCGAGCCCCATCAGCAGCACCGAGAACACCGCGAGCGCGACGCCGTATCCGAGCGCGGCGTCGGGGCTGATGCGTCCGGCCGGGATCGGGCGCTGCGCGGTGCGACGCATCATCGCGTCGATGTCACGGTCGTACCACATGTTGATCGCACCCGCGGCCCCGGCTGCGAGCGCGATGCACAGCACCGCGATCGCCGCCAACACCGGATGCATGGGCTCCGGCGCGACGAGCAATCCGATCAGGCCAGTGTAGACCACCAGCGACATCACGCGCGGCTTGAGCAGCAGCAGCCAGTCGCGCGGCTCGCTGCCTGCATACTCCAGCACAGCATCGAGGGGGGCCTCGCAGGCCCCCCTCGCACCCCCCGCCTGACCTAGGACACGTTCGTTCATTCAACCGGACTCAGCGGATGCGCGGCAGTTCCTCGAACTGGTGGAACGGCGGCGGAGAGGAGAGGGTCCATTCGAGCGTGGTCGCACCCTCGCCCCAGTAGTTGTCCGCCAGCCTCTCCTTCGAGGCGAAGATCTTGTAGACGATGTAGAGGAACAGGATCGCCGAGGCGAAGCTGATATAGCTGCCGATCGAGGCGACCATGTTCCAGCCCCAGAACGCATCAGGATAGTCCGGATAGCGCCGCGGCATGCCCTGAAGCCCGAGGAAGTGCATCGGGAAGAAGGTCAGGTTCACGCCGACGAAGGTTGTCCAGAAATGGATGCGCGCGAGGAAGTCGTCGTACTGGCGGCCGGTCATCTTGCCGACCCAGTAGTAGAACCCGGCGAACATGGTGAACACCGCGCCGAGGCTCAGCACGTAGTGGAAATGCGCCACCACGTAGTAGGTGTTGTGCAGCACCGTATCGACGCCCGCATTCGCCAGCACCACGCCGGTCACGCCGCCGACGGTGAACAGGAAGATGAAGCCGACCGCCCAGAGCATCGGCACCTCGAGCCGGATCGACCCGCCCCACATCGTGGCGATCCAGGAGAAGATCTTGATGCCCGTCGGCACGGCGATCACCATCGTCGCCGCCATGAAGTAGGCCCGCGTGTCCACCCCGATGCCGGAAGTGAACATGTGGTGGGCCCACACCACGAACCCGACCACGCCGATCGCCACCATCGCGTAGGCCATGCCGAGGTAGCCGAACACGGGCTTGCGGCTGAAGGTCGCGATGATGTGGCTGATCATGCCGAACCCCGGCAGGATCATGATGTAGACCTCAGGGTGGCCGAAGAACCAGAACAGGTGCTGGTACAGCACCGGGTCGCCGCCGCCGGCGGGATCAAAGAATGCCGTGCCGAAGTTTCGGTCGGTCAACAGCATGGTGATCGCGCCGCCCAGTACGGGCAGCGCGAGCAGCAGCAGGAACGCCGTCACCAGGATCGACCACACGAACAGCGGCATCCGGTGCAGCGTCATGCCCGGCGCACGCATGTTCAGGATCGTGGTGATGAAGTTGATCGCGCCCAGGATCGACGAGGCGCCGGCGAGGTGCAGCGAGAAGATCGCCATGTCCACCGACGGGCCCGACTGGAACGTCGAATGCGCCAGCGGGGTGTAGACCGTCCAGCCCACGCCGGCGCCGTCGCCCACGAAGGCCGAGCCGAGCAGCAGGAAGAACGACGGCACGAGCAGCCAGAAGCTGATGTTGTTCAGCCGCGGGAAGGCCATGTCCGGCGCGCCGATCATCAGCGGCACGAACCAGTTACCGAACCCGCCGATCATCGCCGGCATGACCACGAAGAACACCATGATCAGGCCATGCGCCGTGACGATCACGTTCCAGCTCTGCCCGTCGGCGAAGTACTGCATGCCGGGGTTCTGCAGCTCGAGCCGCATCAGGATCGACATGAACCCGCCGATGAACGCGGCCACCACCGAGAAGATCAGGTAGAGGGTGCCGATATCCTTGTGGTTGGTGCTGAACAGCCACCGTGTCACGAAGCCGGGCTTGTGGTCGTGGTGGTCGTGGGCGTGCGCGTCGGCCGTTGCCATCTCGATCCGTCCTCAGAATCCGGGCCGCAGGGCCCGCTCTCCCATCGTCATTGCGGAACCTCGGCGACCCGCATCGTCTGGCCCGACGGCGGTGCGGCGGCGAAGCGCTGCTTCGCCTGTTCGAGCCACGTGGTGAACTCCGCCTCGGGCAGCGCGCGCACGACGATCGGCATGTAGGCGTGGTTCACGCCGCAGATCTGGTTGCACTGTCCGTAGTACACGCCCGGTCGGTCGGCACGGAACCACGTCTCCATGGTTCGGCCGGGGATGTTGTACTTCTGGATGCCGAGTGCCGGGACGAAGAAGCTGTGGATCACGTCGCGGCTGGTGATCAGCACGCGCACGTTCTTGCCCGCGGGCACGACCATCTCGTTGTCGACGTCGAGCAGGCGGAGCTTGCCCTGCGCCACCGCCTCGTCCTCCGGGATCATGTAGCTCTCGAACTTCAGCCCGTCGGCGTCGAGATATTCGTACTCCCAGGCCCACTGGAACCCGGTCACCTTCACGGTGATGTCGGGCTCCTCGGTCCGGTCCATGAAGTAGAGCAGCCGGAACGACGGCACCGCGATCACCACCAGGATGAGCACCGGGATCACGGTCCAGGCGACCTCGAGCAGCGTGTTGTGGCTGGTGCGCGAGGGGGTCGGGTTGCGGTCTGCCTTGAAGCGCCAGCAGACATAGGCGAGCAGTCCGAGCACGAACAGCGTGATCACGGTGATGATCACCAGCAACAAGTCGTGCAGCGACGCGACGCGCTCCTTCACCGGGCTCGCCGCCTGCTGGAACCCGAGGCCCCAGGGCGTCGGCACCCCTAGATCGGTCGAGGCCGCGAACGCGCCACCCGCCATCGCCAGGGCGACGACCCCCGCCAGACCGACGCCGACAACCCGACCGGACACGTGCATTCCGTCAACCCCGTTCCCGCCACCACGGCTTGCCCGCGTAGAGGCCCCGGCCCGTCAGCCGAGGCATTGTGCGGCGCCGCATCTCTCGCGCGTCCGGCGCGCCCGGTCAAGCATCGGCGACACCGGTCCGGACGCCCCGCCAACCGTGAATGGGGACGCCGGCCGCGCTGTCAATCCGGCGGGGCGGCGGGGCGGCGGCTGCGGGTGAACGGCACCCATCCGCGCCAGGCCTCCGCGAAGCCTTCGGCCGGGGCGCGCGCGGCGGTCTTGACCAGGCTCAGCACGATCGAGCCGCCGATGATCGCGACCGTCAGCAGCAGCGCATACTCCACCGGCACCGCCTTGCCGTCGGCCGCGTAGTTCGCAAGCATCTTCGCCCCGACGATCATCAGCACGATCGACAGCCCGTACTTGAGGTAGTGGAAGCGGTGGATCACGCCGGCGAGCGCGAAGTACATCGCGCGCAGCCCGAGGATCGCGAACACGTTCGCAGTGTAGACGATGAACGGGTCGGTCGTGATCGCGAAGATCGCCGGGATCGAGTCGAGCGCGAATACCAGGTCGGTGAGCTCGATCAGCACCAGCACCAGCGCGAGCGGGGTCAGGAACAGCCGACCCTCGCGGCGGACGAAGAACCGATCGCCCTCGTAGGTTTCCGTGACGCGCCAGCGCGACTTCACCCAGGCGAGCACGCGGTTGCTCTCGAGGTCGGGCTCCGTGTCGATCGCGCGCAGCATCTTCCAGCCCGACCAGATCAGGAACAGCCCGAACCCGACCATGATCCAGTGGAAGGTCTGGATCAGCGCGGCGCCCACCAGGATCAACGTGCCGCGCATCACCAGCGCGCCGATGATGCCCCAGAACAGCACCCTGTGCTGGTACCGCGCGGGCACCTGGAAGTGGCTGAACACCAGCACGAAGACGAAGATGTTGTCGACCGACAGCGACCACTCGATCAGGTAGCCGGTCAGGAACTCGAGCCCCTTCTGGCTCCGGATCTCAGGGGTGTCGCCGTAAAACGCGAAGATCCCGGCGCAGAACAGCATCGCGAGCACGAAGAAGGCGCCGGAGCGGACGAGCGCCTCCTTCACCGGGATCGCGCGGTCACGCTTCGTCAGCAGGCCGAGATCGAGCAGCAGCAGGAGCAGCACGGCCGCGTTGAACGCGGCCCAGAACCACCAGGGAGCGGACATCCAGACCTCCATCGCGCACCCGGACAGCGGCGCTGAGGCCGCCCGATGGATGGTGACGAGGTCCGACATCGCGGTCGCCGGGACGCGGCCTCGGGTGCATAGCCGCGCCGGACCCTCCGCCAGAGGGGCCCGGACCGAGGGGGGCTATAGCGGGACCGGCATCTGGGCGCAACGACGACGTCTGGACTTGCCGCGCGCGAGGGGCTGCACTGGCATGCGATGCGAGCGAGGGAGGACGGTATGGCTGATGTCGAGTGGGCGCGCATGACCGCGCCGGAGCTGAAAGCGCACGCCGCGCGC